>NZ_JBJHAB010000004.1:0-251595 GCF_054050815.1 Blastococcus sp. SYSU DS0552 | reverse complement strand
GCTTTTTCTCGCACGTGCCTATGGTTTGTTAAAGAACATGGGGGTGTGTTGACCGGGTGGGTCGAGGACCGGGGCGGGCTGGGGCGGGGGCCCCCCCCGAGCCCATGGCCGGGCGGCGGCCGGAACCCCGGCCGCCGCCCGTCAGGGTGTTACTTGAGGATCTTGGTGACGCGGCCGGCGCCCACGGTGCGGCCACCCTCGCGGATGGCGAACCGCAGGCCCTCCTCCATGGCGATGGGCTGGATCAGCTCCACCGTCATCTCGGTGTTGTCGCCGGGCATGACCATCTCGGTCCCGGCGGGCAGGGTCACGACGCCGGTCACGTCCGTCGTCCGGAAGTAGAACTGGGGACGGTAGTTGTTGAAGAACGGCGTGTGACGGCCGCCCTCGTCCTTCGAGAGGATGTAGACCGAGCCCTCGAAGTTGGTGTGCGGGGTGATCGAGCCGGGCTTCACGACGACCTGGCCGCGCTCGACGTCCTCGCGCTTGATGCCACGGAGGAGCAGACCCACGTTGTCGCCGGCCTGACCCTGGTCGAGCAGCTTGCGGAACATCTCGACGCCGGTGACGGTCGTCTTCGTCGAACCCTCGCGGATACCGACGATCTCGATCTCCTCGGAGACCTTGACGATGCCACGCTCGACGCGACCGGTGACGACGGTGCCACGACCGGTGATCGTGAAGACGTCCTCGACGGGCATGAGGAACGGCTTGTCGATCTCGCGCTCCGGCTCGGGGATCGCCGAGTCGACGGCGTCCATGAGCTCCATGAGCTTGTTGCCCCACTCGGCGTCGCCCTCGAGGGCCTTCAGCGCGGAGACGCGGACCACGGGGACGTCGTCGCCCGGGAACTCGTACTCGCTGAGCAGCTCGCGGACCTCGAGCTCGACGAGCTCGAGGATCTCCTCGTCGTCGACCATGTCGGCCTTGTTGAGCGCGACGACGATGTAGGGGACGCCGACCTGGCGGGCCAGGAGGACGTGCTCCTTGGTCTGCGGCATCGGGCCGTCGGTGGCGGCCACGACCAGGATCGCGCCGTCCATCTGCGCGGCACCGGTGATCATGTTCTTGATGTAGTCGGCGTGCCCGGGGCAGTCGACGTGCGCGTAGTGCCGGTTCTCCGTCTGGTACTCGACGTGCGCGATCGAGATCGTGATGCCGCGAGCCTTCTCCTCGGGCGCCTTGTCGATCATGTCGAAGGCGGAGGCCTCGTTGAGGTCCGGGTACTTGTCGTGCAGGACCTTGGTGATCGCCGCGGTCAGCGTCGTCTTCCCGTGGTCGATGTGCCCGATGGTGCCGATGTTGACGTGCGGCTTGGTCCGCTCGAACTTGGCCTTGGCCACTGGGTTCCTCTCCTCGTGGTTACGCAGGTGGTGCGTGCTCTGGGGTGGGGGCTGTGCTCGGGAGCTCGCGGGCGGTCGCCCGCATCCCGGTTACTCGCCGGTCGCCTTGGCGATGATCTCCTTGGCGACGTTGGCCGGGACCTCGGCGTACGAGTCGAACACCATCGAGTAGCTCGCCCGTCCCTGGGTGCGGCTGCGCAGGTCGCCCACGTAGCCGAACATCTCCGACAGCGGGACCAGTGCCCGGACGACGCGGGCGCCGGAGCGCTCCTCCATCGCCTGGATGAGCCCGCGGCGGGAGTTGAGGTCGCCGATCACGTCGCCCATGTTCTCCTCGGGCGTCGTGACCTCGACCGCCATCAGCGGCTCGAGCAGGGCCGGGTCGGCCTTGCGCGCCGCCTCCTTGAAGGCGATCGAGCCGGCGATCTTGAAGGCCATCTCCGAGGAGTCGACCTCGTGGTACTGGCCGTCGAGGAGGCTCGCCTTGACGCCCACCATCGGGTAGCCGGCGAGGACGCCGTACTGCATGGCGTCCTGCATGCCCTGGTCCACCGACGGGATGTACTCCTTGGGGACGCGACCGCCGGTGACCTTGTTCTCGAACTCGTAGGTCGCGGAGTCGGCACCCATGGGCAGCGGCTCGATGGCGATCTGCACCTTCGCGAACTGCCCGGAGCCACCCGTCTGCTTCTTGTGGGTGTAGTCGTACCGCTCGACCGCCTTGCGGATCGTCTCGCGGTAGGCGACCTGCGGCTTGCCGACGTTGGCCTCGACGTTGAACTCGCGCCGCATGCGGTCGACGAGGATCTCCAGGTGGAGCTCGCCCATGCCGGAGATGACGGTCTGACCGGTCTCCTCGTCGAGCTTGACCTGGAAGGTCGGGTCCTCCTCGGCGAGCTTCTGGATCGCCGTGCCCAGCTTCTCCTGGTCGCTCTTGGTCTTCGGCTCGATGGCGACCGAGATGACCGGGGCCGGGAAGGTCATCGACTCGAGGATCACCGGCTTCTGCGGGTCGCAGAGGGTGTCACCCGTCGTCGTCTGCTTCAGGCCGTTGACCGCCACGATCTGGCCGGCGCCCACGCCCTCGCGCTCCTCGCGCTTGTTGGCGTGCATCTGGTAGATCTTGCCGACCCGCTCCTTGCGGTCCTTGGTGCTGTTGAGCACCGGGGAGCCGGCGTCGAGGCGACCCGAGTAGACGCGGATGTAGGTCAGCTTGCCCAGGTGCTGGTCGGTCTGGATCTTGAAGGCCAGCGCCGAGAACGGCTCGTCCTCGTCGGCGTGCCGGAGCACCTCGGTCTCGCCGTCCATGGCGGTACCGACGATCGCCTCGACGTCCAGCGGGCTGGGCAGGTAGTCCGTGACCGCGTCGAGCAGGGGCTGCACGCCCTTGTTCTTGAAGGCGGTACCGGTGAGCACCGGGTTCACCTGCGCGGCGATGGTCGCCTTGCGGATGGCGGCCTTGAGGCGGTCGACCGAGATCTCCTCGCCCCCGAGGTAGGACTCCATCAGCGAGTCGTCGAAGTCCGCGATGTTCTCGAGCAGCTTCTCGCGGTACTCGGCGGCCTGGTCGGCGAGCTCCGCGGGGATCTCCTCGACCGCGTAGTCCTCACCCATCTTGGTCTCGCCGCGCCAGGTGAGCGCCCGCATCTGCACCAGGTCGACGACGCCGATGAAGTCGGCCTCGGCCCCGATCGGCAGCTGCAGCACCAGCGGGTTCGCCCCGAGGCGCTCCACCATCATGTCCACGCACCGGAAGAAGTCGGCGCCGGTCCGGTCGAGCTTGTTGACGAAGCACATGCGCGGGACGCCGTACTTCTCGGCCTGCCGCCAGACCTGCTCGGTCTGCGGCTCGACGCCGGCGACACCGTCGTAGACGGCGACGGCACCGTCGAGCACCCGCAGCGACCGCTCCACCTCGACGGTGAAGTCGACGTGCCCCGGGGTGTCGATGATGTTGATGTCGTAGCCGTTCCAGGAGCACTTCGTCGCGGCGGACGTGATGGTGATGCCGCGCTCCTGCTCCTGCTCCATCCAGTCCATCGTGGCCGCGCCGTCGTGGACCTCACCGATCTTGTAGTTGATACCGGTGTAGAAGAGGATGCGCTCGGTCGTGGTGGTCTTGCCGGCGTCGATGTGCGCCATGATCCCGATGTTGCGGGTCTTGGCGAGCTGGGCCTCGTTGCTGGCCATTCCTTACTCCTCTTGCTGGTTGTCCGTGTGCGGGTGCCGGGGGTCGCCCGGGAGTCCCGCCGACGGCGGGCGCTGGTGCGTTACCAGCGGTAGTGCGCGAAGGCCTTGTTCGACTCGGCCATCTTGTGCGTGTCCTCGCGCCGCTTCACAGCCGCACCCAGACCGTTGCTCGCGTCCAGCAGCTCGTTCATCAGACGCTCGGTCATCGTCTTCTCGCGGCGGCCGCGGCTGTACTGGATGAGCCAGCGCAGGCCGAGGGTGGTGCTGCGGGAGGCGCGGACCTCGACCGGGACCTGGTAGGTCGCACCACCGACGCGGCGGCTGCGGACCTCGAGGGCCGGCTTCACGTTGTCCAGCGCCCGCTTGAGCGTGACGACCGGGTCGGTGTCGGTCTTGGCGCGGCAGCCCTCGAGGGCGCCGTAGACGATCGACTCGGCGACCGAGCGCTTGCCGTCGACCAGCACCTTGTTCACCAGCTGGGTCACCAGCGGCGACTGGTACACCGGGTCGGCGACGAGCGGGCGACGCGGCGCGGGGCCCTTGCGCGGCATTAGCTCTTCTCCTTCTTCGCGCCGTAACGGCTGCGAGCCTGCTTGCGGTTGCGGACACCCTGGGTGTCCAGCGAGCCACGGATGATCTTGTAGCGCACGCCCGGCAGGTCCTTCACTCGACCGCCGCGCACGAGCACCATCGAGTGCTCCTGCAGGTTGTGACCGACGCCCGGGATGTAGGCGGTCACCTCGATGCCACTGGTGAGGCGGACGCGAGCGACCTTGCGCAGCGCCGAGTTCGGCTTCTTCGGCGTCGTCGTGTACACGCGCGTGCAGACTCCGCGACGCTGGGGCGAACCCTTCAGCGCCGGGGTCTTGGTCTTCTCGACCTTGTCCTCGCGGCCCTTGCGGACCAGCTGGTTGATCGTGGGCATGGGTGGCCTGGATCTCCTACCTGCGCTGGGGTGGTGCTCGTCTGTTTTCTGCTCTGCGGTGGTGCTGGGGTGCCGGTCCCTCGTCGGAACCTCCCCGACCCCGGCCCTGTTCCACGTCCGGTCCACGTGGTCGGGCGTGTCGCCCTTCCTCGGACCGGTGCGGCGTCTGACCGAACTCGGTTGCCCCTCGCGACTCGGCGCCGCCACCCACCCCGGCCGGGCCGGGAGGACGGTCCCCGGCGACCCTGAGATCTGCATCTCGGGCCGCCCAGGCGCACCGCGAACGGGAGCAGGCCCAGGGCACCCTGGGCACGGCTGACCACGATACCCGTGCCTGCGGAGCCGGTCAAAGCCGGGTGCCTCACATGCGTCGACAGGTCGACGGGAGGGGGCTGGGTGGCAGCCGGAGTGCCCGGACACTACCGCCGCCCCGGCCTCGGGGACAGCTCCACCGCGCACCCCGGCGCGCGACCGATACCGTGCGGCGACGTCAACGGTGGCGCCGCGACACAGAGGAGTGCACGTGCGGATCGGCATCCAGGCCAGCTACAGCGGGGGTTTCCAGGAGACGGCGGCGGAGATCCGCGATCTCGAGGCCGCGGGCCTCGATCTGGCCGCGGTGGCCGAGGTCTACACCTTCGACGCGGTCAGCCAGCTCGGCTACCTGGCGGCGGTGACCGAGCGGGTCGAGCTGCTGAGCGCGATCTTCCCCATCTACAGCCGCACCCCGGCGCTGACCGCGATGACCGCCGCCGGCCTGGACTTCGTGTCCGGCGGCCGCTTCACCCTCGGGCTCGGCGCCTCCGGCCCGCAGGTGATCGAGGGCTGGCACGGCGTGCCCTACGACGCGCCCCTGCAGCGCACACGCGAGGTCGTGGAGGTCTGCCGCCAGGTGTGGCGCCGAGACCGGCTCGACCACCAGGGGAAGAAGTACACGATCCCGCTGCCGGCCGACCAGGGCACCGGCCTGGGCAAGCCGCTCAAGCTGATCAACACCCCGGTCCGCGACCGGATCCCGGTGATGCTGGCCGCCCTCGGCCCGAAGAACGTCGAGCTCGCCGCCGAGATCGCGGAGGCCTGGGAGCCGATCTTCTTCGTGCCCGAGAAGGCGGCGTCGGTGTGGGGCGACTCCCTGGCCGCCGGCAAGGCCAAGCGCGACCCGGCGCTCGGCGACCTGCAGGTCGTCACCGGCGTCCCCGTCGCCGTCGGTGACGACGTCGAGGGGCTGCTGGAATCCGTGAAGCCGGCGCTCGCCCTCTACATCGGCGGCATGGGCGCCCGCGGCAAGAACTTCTACAACGACCTCGCCGTCCGGTACGGCTACGAGGCCGAGGCGAGGACCATCCAGGACCTCTACCTCGACGGCAGGAAGGACGAGGCCGCGGCCGCCGTCCCCGACGAGCTGGTGCGGGCGTCGTCGCTGATCGGCCCGGAGGGCTACGTCGCCGAGCGGATCACCGCCTTCGCCGAGGCCGGCGTGACCACCCTGATGCTCCAGCCGCTCGACGGCAGCAGGGAGGGGCGGCTGCGGACGGTCGAGACCGTGAAGCGGCTGGCCGGGTAGCCGCTCGCAGCAGCACTCCGGGTCGTGGCCGGCGAGCACTCCGGCGGCCACGCCGGGCCCCGCGACACGGCCGAGCGGCGACTCCGGCTCCCCGCCCGTCGCACGCGCCCGGGATGGCGGGACACGTGCGCGCGCTCTACGGTGCGCTTCCGGCTGCACCTGCGACGTGCAGCGCAGGCACGGACGGGTGGAAGGGAGAACGGGCCGCGCCGCACCGGCACCGGCGCCCCCGACGACAGATGCGCATCTCGTGGCGGTGGCTGCGGCCCGGCCAGCTCGGGACGGAGGCGGAACAGGCGACGTTCCGGACCCTCCACTCGGCCTCCCTCACCGCGCCCGCGCTGCGCGAGGGCCTGACCGCGAGCTCGGCGGAACGTGCGGTCCGCCATCTGCGCGACCTGCTCGGGGTGCCGGCGGTCGCGCTCACCGACACCATGTCCATGCTCGCGTGGGACGGTCGGTTCGGACACCACGAGCGGCACGCCTCGGCTCTTGCCGCCTTCGTGCTCGAGTCGGGCAACACCGTGGTCCGGGACCGCACCGACTTCTCCTGCGCCGATGCCGGGTGCGGGCTGCGACAGGTCGTGATCAGCCCGCTCGTGGTGGACGACCGGGTGGTCGGCACCCTGCAGGCGTTCACGCCGTCCGCGTCCACCCGGCTCGTGCGGGCCGCCGGCGAGGTCGCACGCTGGGTGTCGGGGAACCTGGAGCTCGCCGAACTCGACGCCTCCCGCACCCGGCTGATGGAGGCCGAGGTACGGGCGCTGCGGGCGCAGATCAGCCCGCACTTCATCTACAACTCGCTGACCGCGATCGCGTCGTTCGTGCGCACCGATCCGGAGCGGGCCCGGGAGCTGCTGCTGGAGTTCGCCGACTTCACCCGGTACTCCTTCAGCCGGCACGGCGAGTACACGACGCTGGCCGAGGAGCTGCGGTCGGTCGAGCGCTACCTCGTGCTCGAGAAGGCCCGGTTCGGCGACCGGCTCCAGGTGACGCTGCGGGTGGCCCAGGAGGTGCTGCCGGCGGCCGTGCCGTTCCTCTGCCTCCAGCCGCTCGTGGAGAACGCCGTCCGGCACGGGCTCGAACGCAAGCCGGGTACCGGGACGGTCACCATCATCGCCGCGGACAACGGCGGCGAGTGCCTGATCTCCGTGGAGGACGACGGCATCGGGGAGGACCCGGAGAAGGTGCGACGGGCGCTCGCCGGCGACACGTCCGTCGACTCGGTGGGGCTGGGCAACGTGGACGCCCGGCTGCGCACCGCCTTCGGCGACGACTACGGCCTGGTCGTCGAGACCGGCCCGGGAGCCGGCACGAAGGTCAGCGTGCGGGTGCCCAAGTTCGCCCCGGGGGTGCGCCCGTGACGGCCGACCTGTTGACCGTGCTGGTGGTCGACGACGAGCGCCCCGCCCTCGACGAGCTCCGCTGGCTGCTCGAGCGGGACCCCCGAATCGGCACCGTCGTGACCAGCGACTCGGCCACCGAGGCGCTGCGGATCCTCCAGGAAGGAACCCTCGACGGGGTCTTCCTGGACATCCGGATGCCCGGGCTCACGGGCTTGGACCTGGCGCGGGTGCTGTCCCAGTTCAAGACGCCGCCTCCGGTGGTCTTCGTGACCGCCCACGACGACCACGCCGTCGACGCGTTCGAGTTGGACGTCGTCGACTACGTCCTCAAGCCCGTTCGGGACGACCGGCTGACGGAGGCGGTCCGCCGGGTGGCCGCTGCGCGGGCGGGCGGCCCCCCGCCCGCCGACGACGACATCGCCGTCGAGCTCGGCGGGGTGACGAGGTTCGTGCCCCGCTCCAGCATCCGTTACGTCGAGGCGCAGGGTGACTACGCCAGGCTGCACACCGCGTCGGGCGGCCACCTGGTCCGGGTTCCGCTGACCACCTTGGAGGAGGCCTGGAAGGACGCCGGGTTCGTGCGGATCCACCGGTCGCTGCTGGTCGCGCTGCAGCACGTGGACGAGGTGCGGATGGACGCCGGCCGGTGCACCGTGGTCGTCGGCGGGGTGGAGCTCGGGGTGAGCCGGCGGCACACCCGGGAGCTCCGCGACCTCCTGGTGCGCCGGGCGCGGCCGGGCCACTCGGGGAGGTGGTGAGCGGTGCCGGACCCGACCCCACGCCGGGTGCGCGTCACCAGCCCGCGCACCGGGGCTGCGCGGGCGCAACGGGTCCCGGCTGCCCGGGAGATCGACGACCAGACCCTCCTCGGCGAGGTGTACGTGACGTCGCTGCTGCGCTCCCAGCTGCGCCTGGCCCTGCTGACGATGGCCGCCCTGGCCGTGTTCGTCGGTGGGATCCCCCTGGTCTTCTGGCTGGTGCCGGATCTCGCCGCGGTCGAGGTGCTCGCCGTACCGCTCCCCTGGTTCCTGCTGGGGTTCGCCGTCTACCCGTTCCTGTTCGTGGTCGGCTGGCTCTACGTGCGTGCCGCCGAACGCACCGAGCGGGATTTCACCGACGTGCTGAACCGCTCGTGACGCCCCGGACCGGCCGGCCGTGACCGCGGCCGGCTACAGCATCGCCGGCGTCACGGTCGTGGTCGTCGCCACGTTGGCGATCGGTGCCTACGGGTGGCGGTTCTCGCGCACCACCAGCGACTTCTTCGTCGCCTCCCGCACGGTGCGGCCGGGGCTGAACGCGTCGGCGATCGGCGGGGAGTACCTCTCCGCCGCCTCCTTCCTCGGTGTCGCCGGTCTGGTGCTGGCGTTCGGCACCGACATGCTGTGGTACCCGGTCGGCTGGACGGCGGGCTACCTGGTCCTGCTGGCGTTCGTCGCCGCGCCACTGCGCCGCTCCGGTGCCTACACGTTGCCCGACTTCGCCGAGAGCCGGCTGGAGTCGCTGGCGGTGCGCCGGTTCTCCTCGCTGCTGGTGGTGGCGATCGGCTGGCTGTACCTGATGCCGCAGTTCCAGGGCGCCGGTCTGGCGCTGGCCACCACGACCGGGACCGAGCCGTGGCTGGGCGGCGCGCTGGTCGCGGCGGTGGTGCTGGTCAACGTGCTGTTCGGCGGGATGCGGAGCATCACCTTCGTCCAGGCGTTCCAGTACTGGCTGAAACTCACCGCTCTGCTGTTCCCGGTGCTCTTCATGGCCGGCGTCTGGCTCGGCGACGGCGGCCCCTCCCCCGCTTCGGCCGTCGCCGGGGGCCTGGGTGGGTCCGGGGACGAGTGGGCGTCACCGCTCGCCGGGAGCGGGCACCAGCTCTACACGACGTACTCGATCATCGTCGCCACGTTCCTGGGCACCATGGGGCTCCCCCACGTGGTGGTGCGCTTCTACACCAACCCCGACGGCATCGCGGCCCGCCGCACGACGCTCCTCGTGCTGGCCCTGCTCGGTCTGTTCTACGTGCTGCCGCCGATCTACGGCGGCCTGGGCCGGCTGTACACACCGGACCTGATCAGCAGCGGCCGCACCGACACCGTGGTCCTGGAGCTGCCGGCGCGGATGCTGAGCGGCACGATGGGTGAGCTGCTGTCCGCCCTGACCACCGCCGGGGCCTTCGCCGCTTTCCTGTCCACGTCGTCCGGGCTGACCGTCGCGGTGGCCGGCGTGATCAGCCAGGACGTGATGGGACGCCGGTTCCGCGGGGTGCGCGCGTTCCAGGCGGCGGCCGTCACGGCCGTCGTCGTCCCGCTCGGTCTCGCGTTGCTGACCGAAGGGGTCGGTGTCGCCCGGGCCGTCGGCCTCGCCTTCGCCTTCGCCGCCTCCACCTTCTGCCCGTTGCTGGTGCTGGGCATCTGGTGGCGCCGGCTCACCGACGCCGGCGCGATCGCCGGGATGCTCGTCGGTGGCGGCTGCGCCGGGTTCGCGGTGCTGGCCACCCTGCTCGGACTGGCTCCCGACGGCTGGCCCGGCGCCCTGCTCGTCCAGCCGGCTGCCTGGACGGTCCCGCTGGCGTTCCTCACGATGACGGTGGTCTCGCTGGCCACGCCCAGGCGCCTGCCCCGGCACGCCGCCCGCAGCATGGCCAGGCTGCACACACCCGAGGCGGTGCTGCTGGACCGCGGTCCGCTCCCCCGGTGATCGCCGAGGCGTCGCCGCGGTGCTGCGACGTCGTCCGTCACGAGACCGATGTGACCGGCGCCTCCCCGCGCGACCGTTCGTCCCGCTGGACGTGCCGTACGTCGACGCGTGCTCGCCGCTCACCGCAGAGTCCGCGCGGTCCCCTGCCCTCCCGGGAGCCGGCTCCCTAACGTGACAGCGCTCACACCTGGCCGCTGTTGCTCGGCCACGGTGGTCCTGATCCCGACCTGGAGGCCACACGTTGACCCCGACAGACGAACGACGGTTGCTGACACCGCAGGAGTACCGCGCCGCACAGAACTCCCCGGAGTTCGTCGAGCTGAAGAAGCGGTTCCGCAGCTTCGCCTTCCCGATGACGGTCGCGTTCATCGTCTGGTACCTGCTCTTCGTCCTGCTGTCGACGTACGCCTCGGACTTCATGTCGACCCAGGTGTTCGGCAACGTGAACGTGGGCCTGCTGTTCGGCCTCGCCCAGTTCCTGACCACCTTCGTGATCACCCACCTCTACGTGGCGCACGCGAACAAGCGCACCGACCCCATCGCCGACGAGATGCGCGAGCGTCTCGAGGCGCACGACTACGCGCCCGACGCGACCGCCGGCGGCGACACCGACACCCAGGGGGCGACCCGTGCCTGAGCTGCTCGCCGCCGATGCCACCATCGGCAACCCGGCGATCAACATCTCCATCTTCGGCGCGTTCGTCGTCGTCACGCTGGCCATCACCTTCCGGGCCAGCCGCAACAACAAGAGCGCGGCGGACTACTACGCCGCAGGCCGCACCATCACCGGTCAGCAGAACGGCCTCGCCATCGCCGGTGACTACCTGTCGGCGGCCTCGTTCCTCGGCATCGCCGGCGCCATCGCCATCTACGGCTACGACGGCTTCCTCTACTCCATCGGCTTCCTGGTGGCGTGGCTGGTCGCGCTGCTGCTCGTCGCCGAGCTGATGCGCAACACCGCCCGGTTCACCATGGCCGACGTACTGGCGTTCCGGATGCGGCAGGGGCCGGTGCGCACCGCCGCCGCCATCTCGACGCTCGCGGTCTCGCTGTTCTACCTGCTCGCCCAGATGGCCGGCGCCGGTGGCCTGGTGGCGCTGCTGCTCGGGGTGAGCGGCCCGGTGGCCGAGGCGCTGGTCGTCGTCGTCGTGGGTGCGCTGATGATCTTCTACGTCCTCGTCGGCGGGATGCGCGGCACGACGTGGGTGCAGATCATCAAGGCCAGCCTGCTGATCGCCGGCGCGCTGGTGATGACGCTGTGGGTGCTCGGCGAGTACGGCTTCAACCTGTCGGCGCTGCTCGGCGGCGCGGTGCAGAGCGCCGGCAACGAGTCGGTGCTCAACCCCGGTGCGCAGTACGGCGTCAGCGACGCGACCCGACTGGACTTCATCAGCCTGGCCCTGGCCCTGGTGCTCGGCACCGCCGGCCTGCCGCACGTGCTGATGCGCTTCTACACCGTGCCGACGGCGAAGGCCGCGCGGACCTCGGTGGTCTGGGCGATCTGGCTGATCGGCATCTTCTACCTGTTCAGCCTGGTCATCGGCTACGGCGCCGGCGCCATGGTCGGTGCCGAGCGCATCGTCGCGGCCCCGGGTGGGGTGAACGCCGCCGCCCCGCTGCTGGCCTTCGAGCTCGGCGGCACGGTGCTGCTGGGCATCATCGCCGGCGTCGCGTTCGCGACGATCCTCGCGGTCGTCGCCGGCCTCACGATCACCGCGTCGGCGTCGTTCGCCCACGACGTGTACGCATCGGTGATCAAGAAGGGCGACGTCCCGCCGAACGGTGAGGTCAAGGTCGCCCGGATCACCGCGGTCGTCATCGGTGCCGTCGCGATCGGCCTGGGCATCCTGGCGCTGCGCGCCGGGCTGAACATCGCCTTCCTCGTGGCGCTGGCGTTCGCGGTGGCCGCCTCGGCGAACCTGCCGACGATCCTCTACACGCTGTTCTGGAAGCGGTTCACCACCCAGGGCGCGCTGTGGTCCATCTACGGCGGTCTGATCATCTGCGTCGGGCTCATCGTCTTCTCCCCGGTGGTGTCGGGGACCGAGACCTCGATGTTCCCGGGCGGGAACTTCGACTTCTTCCCGCTGCGCAACCCGGGCCTGGTGTCGATCCCGGCCTCGTTCCTCCTCGGCTACCTGGGCACGGTGCTCACGAAGGAGAAGCCGAACGAGGACAAGTGGGCCGAGCTCGAGGTGCGGGCCCTCACCGGCATCGGGGCGGAGAAGGCCGTCGACCACTAGAAGGACCTGGCTCCTCCCCGCACCTCGCTCCGCTCGGCGCGGGCCCCTGGAGCCAGGCCGTTCCATCCGCTTGCGAGGCGCGCGTCCCCGGCGGGGGCGCGCGGCTCGCGCGTTGCGGGGTCCCGGGATCTGCCCGCTGCCGCTGCAGGAAAGGCCAGAGGCCCAGAACCATGCAGGTTCTGGGCCTCTGGCGTTCAGCGGCTACTGGGGGGCCGTCAGCCCCGCCAGTCGTACTCCTCGAGGCGGACGGCCTCGCCGGTGCCCTGCCCGAAGACGTCCGGGCTGTAGTACTGCCCGTCCTCGTAGCCGGCCATCGTGTACACGGCGGCGCGCGCCTCCTCGGTCGGCTCGACCGCGATGTTCCGGTAGCGGCTGATCCCCGTACCCGCCGGGATCAGCTTTCCGATGATCACGTTCTCCTTGAGCCCGAGCAGGCTGTCGCTCTTGCCCTGGATCGCGGCGTCGGTGAGCACCTTGGTCGTCTCCTGGAAGGAGGCGGCCGACAGCCACGACTCGGTCGCGAGCGAGGCCTTGGTGATGCCCATGAGCACCGGACGGGCCGAGGCCGGCTCGCCGCCCTCGGCGACGACGCGGCGGTTCTCCGTCTCGAAGATCGTCCGCTCGACCAGCGCACCGGGCAGGAACTCCGTCGCGCCCGAGTCGATGATGGTCACCCGCTTCAGCATCTGGCGGATGATCACCTCGATGTGCTTGTCGTGGATCGACACGCCCTGGCTGCGGTAGACCTCCTGGACCTCGCGCACCAGGTGCAGCTGCACCTCACGCGGGCCCATGATCCGCAGCACCTCGTGCGGGTCGACCGCACCCTCGGTCAGCTGCTCGCCGACCTCGACGTGGGCACCGTCCTCGACCCGCAGCCGCGAGCGACGCGACAGCTTGTCGTAGACGACCTCGTCGGAGCCGTCGTCCGGGGTGATGGTGAGCTTCCGGAACTGCTCGCCGTCCTCGATCCGGACGGTGCCGGCCAGCTCGGCGATCGGGGCCTTGCCCTTGGGGACGCGGGCCTCGAAGAGCTCCACCACACGCGGCAGGCCGTGGGTGATGTCCTCACCCGCGACACCACCGGTGTGGAAGGTGCGCATCGTCAGCTGGGTGCCGGGCTCACCGATCGACTGGGCGGCGATGATCCCGACCGCCTCGCCGACGTCCACCAGCTTGCCGGTCGCGAGCGACCGGCCGTAGCAGGTGGCGCAGGTGCCGAGCAGCGACTCGCAGGTCAGCACGCAGCGGACCTTGACCTCGCTGACGCCGGCGTCGATGAGCGCCTGGATCAGCACGTCACCCAGGTCGGAGTTGGCCTGCGCGATGACGGTCCCGTCCTCGGCCACCACGTCGGCGGCCAGGGCGCGGGCGTAGACGCCGGTCTCCACGTGCGGGTCACGCGTCACCACACCGTCGAGGACGGTGCCGATCGGCATGATCACGCCGCGGTCGGTACCGCAGTCCTCCTCGCGGATGATGACGTCCTGCGAGACGTCCACCAGACGCCGGGTGAGGTACCCGGAGTCGGCGGTCCGCAGCGCGGTGTCGGCCAGACCCTTGCGGGCACCGTGCGTGGAGATGAAGTACTCCAGCACGGACAGACCCTCCCGGAAGTTGGCCTTGATCGGCCGCGGGATGATCTCGCCCTTCGGGTTGGCGACCAGGCCGCGCATACCGGCGATCTGGCTGATCTGCATCATGTTGCCTCGGGCGCCCGAGTTGACCATGACCCAGACCGGGTTGGTGGTGGGGAAGTTGTCCACCATCGCCTGGCTGACCTCGGCCCGCGCGCGGGTCCAGATCTCGATCAGCTCGCCACGACGCTCGGCGTCGGTGATGACGCCGCGCTCGTACTGCTTCTCGATCTTCGCGGCCTCGGCCTCGTGCCGGTCGAGGATCTCCTGCTTGACCGGCGGCGTGACGACGTCGTCGATGGCGATGGTGACGCCCGACCGCGTGGCCCAGCGGAACCCGGCGGCCTTGAGGGCGTCCAGCGTCGCCGCGACCTGCACCTTGGGGTAGCGCTCGGCGAGGTCGTTGACGATCGCCCCGAGCTCCTTCTTCGGCACCTGGTAGTTGACGAAGCGGTAGTCCTCGGGCAGGGCCTCGTTGAACAGCACCCGGCCAAGGCTGGTCTCGACCAGCGCCGGCTGACCGGGGGTCCAGTCCTCGGGCTGCACCCAGGCCTCGTTGACCTTGCCGTTGTCGACGCCGAACACCTCGTCGAGGCGGATGTAGGCCCGCTCCTGCAGCCCCAGCGCGCCCACGTCGTAGGCCATGACCGCCTCGGCGGCCGAGGAGAACGACGCCGGCTGACCACCGTCGGCCTCGTGCCGCGAGGGCACCAGGGTCGTCAGGTGGTACAGGCCCAGCACCATGTCCTGGGTCGGCGCGGTGATCGGGCGACCGTCGGCCGGCGACAGGATGTTGTTCGACGACAGCATCAGGATGCGGGCCTCGGCCTGGGCCTCGGCCGACAGCGGCAGGTGCACCGCCATCTGGTCACCGTCGAAGTCCGCGTTGAACGCGGTGCAGACGAGCGGGTGGATCTGGATGGCCTTGCCCTCGACCAGCTGCGGCTCGAAGGCCTGGATGCCCAGGCGGTGCAGCGTCGGTGCGCGGTTGAGCAGCACCGGGTGCTCGGTGATGACCTCTTCCAGCACGTCCCACACGACCGGGCGCGCGCGCTCGACCATCCGCTTGGCGGACTTGATGTTCTGCGCGTGGTTGAGGTCGACCAGCCGCTTCATCACGAAGGGCTTGAACAACTCCAGCGCCATCTGCTTGGGCAGGCCGCACTGGTGCAGCTTCAGCTGCGGGCCGACGACGATGACCGAACGGCCGGAGTAGTCGACGCGCTTGCCGAGCAGGTTCTGGCGGAACCGGCCCTGCTTGCCCTTGAGCAGGTCGCTCAGGGACTTCAGCGGACGGTTGCCCGGACCGGTGACCGGACGGCCGCGACGGCCGTTGTCGAACAGCGCGTCCACGGACTCCTGGAGCATCCGCTTCTCGTTGTTGACGATGATCTCCGGCGCGCCCAGGTCGAGCAGTCGCTTGAGCCGGTTGTTCCGGTTGATCACCCGGCGGTACAGGTCGTTCATGTCGCTGGTGGCGAAGCGGCCACCGTCGAGCTGCACCATCGGGCGCAGGTCCGGCGGGATGACCGGGACGCAGTCCAGCACCATGCCCATGGGCGAGTTGCGGGTCTGCTGGAACGCCGCGACGACCTTCAGCCGCTTGAGGGCGCGCAGCTTGCGCTGGCCCTTGCCGCTGCGGATCGTCTCGCGCAGCGAGACGGCCTCGGCGTCGAGGTCGAAGCCGGCGAGGAGCTTCTGCAGCGCCGCGGCGCCCATGCCGCCCTCGAAGTACTCACCGAAGCGGTCCCGCAGCTCGCGGTAGAGGCCCTCGTCGGCGATGAGCTGCTTGACCTCGAGCTTGCGGAAGGTGTCCATCACCTCGTCGAGGCGGTCGATCTCCCGCTGGGAGCGGTCGCGCAGCTGGCGCATCTCGCGCTCGCCGCCCTCGCGCACCTTGCGGCGGACGTCGGACTTCGCGCCCTCCGCCTCCAGCTCGGCGAGGTCGGCCTCGAGCTTCTGCTGGCGCGCCTCGACGTTCGCGTCGCGCTGGCTCTCGAGGTTGGACTTCTCGGCGCTGATCTCGGCCTCGATGGTCGGGAGGTCGCGGTGGCGCGCCTCGTCGTCGACCGAGGTGATCATGTAGGCCGCGAAGTAGATGATCTTCTCGAGGTCCTTGGGCGCCAGGTCGAGCAGGTAGCCCAGCCGCGACGGCACACCCTTGAAGAACCAGATGTGCGTGACCGGAGCGGCGAGCTCGATGTGGCCCATCCGCTCGCGGCGGACCTTGGCCCGGGTCACCTCGACGCCGCAGCGCTCGCAGATGATCCCCTTGAAGCGGACCCGCTTGTACTTACCGCAGTAGCACTCCCAGTCCCGGGTGGGACCGAAGATCTTCTCGCAGAAGAGACCGTCCTTCTCCGGACGCAGGGTGCGGTAGTTGATGGTCTCGGGCTTCTTCACCTCACCGTGCGACCACTGGCGGATGTCGTCGCCGGTGGCCAGACCGATGCGGAGCTCGTCGAAGAAGTTGACGTCGAGCAAGGTGTGACCCCTTTCAGGGGCTAGTGCTTCGCTTCTATGACTTGG
The DNA here is from genome assembly GCF_054050815.1 of Blastococcus sp. SYSU DS0552. NCBI lineage: Bacteria > Bacillati > Actinomycetota > Actinomycetes > Geodermatophilales > Geodermatophilaceae > Blastococcus > Blastococcus sp. SYSU DS0552. Next base: position 235,133 of record NZ_JBJHAB010000004.1, on the reverse strand, counting down.
AAGTGGTGGTCGGCCGGCCCCGACTGCTCAGGGCCGGCCGACTACCGATCAGACGTCTTCGACAGACGACGGCTCGCGGCGGGACAGGTCGATGCCCAGCTCCTCCGCGGCCCGGAAGACCTCGTCGTCGGTGTCGCGCAGCTCGATCGCCTGCCCGTCGCCGGAGAGCACCTCGACGTTGAGGCACAGCGACTGCAGCTCCTTGAGCAGCACCTTGAACGACTCCGGGATGCCCGGCTCGGGGATGTTCTCGCCCTTGACGATCGCCTCGTAGACCTTCACGCGGCCGAGGATGTCGTCGGACTTGATGGTGAGCAGCTCCTGCAGCGCGTAGGCCGCGCCGTAGGCCTGCATCGCCCAGCACTCCATCTCGCCGAAGCGCTGGCCACCGAACTGCGCCTTACCACCCAGCGGCTGCTGCGTGATCATCGAGTAGGGGCCGGTCGAGCGGGCGTGGATCTTGTCGTCGACCAGGTGCAGCAGCTTCAGGATGTAGACGTAGCCCACGGCGATCGGCGCGGGGAAGGGCTCCCCGGAGCGGCCGTCGAACAACCGCGCCTTGCCGGTGGGCTGCACCATCCGCTTGCCGTCGCGGTTCGGGATCGTGGACGAGAGCAGCCCGACGATCTCCTCCTCCTTGGCACCGTCGAACACCGGCGTCGCGGTCCGGGTGCCCGGCGCCGCCGACCTCGCCGCCTCGGGCAGGTTCCTCGCCCAGTCCGGGTCACCGTCGACCTGCCAGCCCTGCTTGGCGATCCACCCGAGGTGCATCTCCAGGACCTGGCCGACGTTCATGCGGCCGGGGACGCCGAGCGGGTTCAGGACGATGTCGACCGGGGTGCCGTCCTCGAGGAACGGCATGTCCTCCTGCGGCAGGATCTTCGAGATGACGCCCTTGTTGCCGTGGCGGCCGGCGAGCTTGTCACCATCGGAGATCTTGCGCATCTGGGCGACGTAGACCCGGATCAGCTCGTTGACGCCGGCAGGCAGCTCGTCGCCGTCCTCGCGCGAGAACACGCGGACGCCGATGACCTTGCCGGACTCACCGTGCTTGACCTTCAGCGACGTGTCGCGCACCTCGCGGGCCTTCTCGCCGAAGATGGCCCGCAGCAGGCGCTCCTCGGGGGTCAGCTCGGTCTCGCCCTTGGGCGTGACCTTGCCGACGAGGATGTCGCCGGGGACGACCTCGGCCCCGATGCGGATGATGCCCCGCTCGTCGAGGTCGGCCAGCACGTCCTCGGAGACGTTCGGGATGTCCCGGGTGATCTCCTCGGCGCCGAGCTTGGTGTCGCGGGCGTCGACCTCGAACTCCTCGATGTGGATCGAGGACAGGACGTCGTCCTGCACGAGGCGCTGCGACAGGATGATCGCGTCCTCGTAGTTGTGGCCCTCCCACGACATGAAGGCGACCAGGAGGTTCTTCCCCAGCGCCATCTCGCCCTCGTCGGTGCACGGCCCGTCGGCGATGACCTGGCCCACCTCGACCCGCTGCCCCTCGTCGACCAGCGGGGTCTGGTTGACCGAGGTGCCCTGGTTGGAGCGGCGGAACTTCAGCAGCCGGTAGGTCTGCCGGGTGCCGTCGTCGGCCATCACGGTGACGTAGTCGGCGGTGGAGTCCTCGACCACACCGGCCTTCTCCGCCACGACCACGTCGCCGGCGTCGACGGCGGCCCGCAGCTCCATGCCCGTGCCGACCAGCGGCGCCTCGCTGCGCAGCAGCGGCACCGCCTGCCGCTGCATGTTCGCGCCCATGAGCGCGCGGTTGGCGTCGTCGTGCTCGAGGAACGGGATCATCGCCGTCGCGACCGAGGTCATCTGCCGCGGCGAGACGTCCATGTAGTCCACGTTCTCGGGGGCGAGGTAGTCGACCTCGCCACCCTTGGTGCGGACCAGGACGCGCTCCTCGGCGAGGCGGCCCTGCGCGTCGAGCGGGCTGTTGGCCTGCGCGACGACGAAGCGGTCCTCCTCGTCGGCGGTGAGGTAGTCGATCTGGTCGGTGACGGTGCCGTTCTCGACCTTGCGGTACGGCGTCTCGATGAAGCCGAAGGCGTTGACCCGGCCGTAGGAGGACAGCGAGCCGATCAGGCCGATGTTCGGGCCTTCCGGCGTCTCGATCGGGCACATCCGGCCGTAGTGGCTCGGGTGCACGTCGCGGACCTCCATGCCGGCCCGCTCACGCGACAGACCACCGGGACCCAGCGCCGACAGGCGGCGCTTGTGGGTCAGGCCCGCGAGCGGGTTGGTCTGGTCCATGAACTGGGACAGCTGGCTGGTGCCGAAGAACTCCTTGATGGAGGCGACGACCGGCCGGATGTTGATCAGGGTCTGCGGCGTGATCGCCTCGACGTCCTGGGTCGTCATCCGCTCGCGGACCACGCGCTCCATGCGGGACAGGCCGACCCGGATCTGGTTCTGGATCAGCTCGCCGACGGTGCGCAGGCGGCGGTTGCCGAAGTGGTCGATGTCGTCGACGCCGTGGTCGGGCTCGCCGGCGTGCAGGCGCACGACGTACTCGATGGTGGCGACGATGTCGTCCTCGGTCAGCGTCTGGGTGCCCTGCGGCACCTCGACGCCCAGCTTCTTGTTGACCTTGTACCGGCCCACCTTGGCCAGGTCGTAGCGCTTGGGGTTGAAGAACAGGTTCTCCAGCAGCGCCTGCGCCGACTCACGCGTCGGCGGCTCGCCCGGCCGCAGCTTGCGGTAGATGTCGAGCAGGGCCTCGTCCTGCCCCGCGATGTGGTCCTTCTCCAGCGTGGCCAGGACCGTGGGCGACCACTGGAAGTGCTCGCGGATGCGGTCCTCGCCCCAGCCGAGGGCCTTGAGCAGGACGGTGACGGGCTGGCGGCGCTTGCGGTCGATGCGGACGCCGACGGTGTCGCGCTTGTCGACGTCGAACTCCAGCCACGCACCGCGGCTGGGGATGACCTTGGCGCTGAAGACGTCCTTGTCCGACGTCTTGTCCAGCGTCTTGTCGAAGTAGACGCCGGGGCTGCGGACGAGCTGGGACACGACGACGCGCTCGGTCCCGTTGATGACGAAGGTGCCCTTGTTCGTCATGATCGGGAAGTCGCCCATGAACACCGTCTGGCTCTTGATCTCGCCGGTGGTGTTGTTCATGAACTCGGCGGTGACGAACAGCGGCGCCGCGTAGGTCATGTCCTTGTCCTTGCACTCCTCGAGGGACGCCTTGACGTCCTCGAAGCGCGGGTTGGAGAAGGACAGCGACATCGAGCCGCTGAAGTCCTCGATCGGGGAGATCTCCTCGAGGATCTCGGCGAGGCCACCGACGGCCGCCTCCTGCTCCTCGGGGGAGAGGGTGGCCCGCCACTCGGGGCTGCCCACGAGCCAGTCGAAGGACGCGGTCTGCAGGGCGAGCAGATCCGGCACCTCGAGGGGCTCGGAGATCTTGGCGAACGAGACGCGCAGCGGCGCGCCGGGGATCTTCTGCTGGTCGGCCTCGCCGGTGCGGGGGCCGTTCTGCGTGACCGGGGTGGTTCGGGTGTTACCCGACTCGGTGGTGCCGGGGGTGATGCTGGTGGGGCGAGAGCCTGCCAAGATGCGTCCTTCCAAGGACCTCACGACGTGCGGGCGGTGGGCTGCGGGGTCGTCCTGGGTCGTCGTCGGTGATGGCGAGGCTGTCCGCGACGGCCGCGATCGCTCGCCGGACAGGTCAGCGCGGGCATCGCCCGGTGGATTCCCGGGCGCCCGTCGTGACCCGTTGTGGCGGGCAGGCAGTCAGAGGGCAGCGCAACAGGAGACCCTACCCCTGGTGGCGCGCGATGTCCACGTCGGGGGCACCGGTGCGAGCGGCGCCACATCCGCGGGACGGGCGGTCCTCCGGCGGGCCGGTGGGGTGTGCGGCGGATCCATGATGTCAGCCATCCCGCTCCGGTGGGACCGCCACGCCGAGCGGCCCGGCTGCCGGGGCGGCCCCACCCGGGCCCGCACGGAGGCAGCGGCCTCGCCGGCCGGACGACGAGATGCGCACGCGGCCGGACTCAGGTGGCGGTGAGCGCCAGCCCGCTGATCGTCCACTCGCCGTCGATGGTGACCATGCGCGGCCTGCACCGTCTGCACCGTCTGCACGCACGACTGGCCCGGCGGAGGTCACACGTGCCACGGAGTCTGCGTGACCCCCGCTCCCTCCTGGGCGGCGGAACCACCCGGACATGCGACAGGGGCCGTCCTCCAGGTGGTGGACGGCCCCTGTGCGGGGTGGTGCGTTCCCCGGCTCAGGCCGGGGAGGGCGTCACTTGACGGTGACGGAGGCGCCGGCGCCCTCGAGAGCGGCCTTGGCCTTCTCGGCGGCGTCCTTGGCGACCTTCTCCAGGACCGGCTTGGGCGCGTTGTCGACCAGGTCCTTGGCCTCCTTGAGGCCGAGCGAGGTCAGGCCGCGCACCTCCTTGATGACCTGGATCTTCTTGTCGCCGGCGCTCTCGAGGATGACGTCGAACTCGTCCTGCTCCTCGGCAGCGGCACCGGCGTCGCCGCCGCCACCACCGGCGGCCGGGGCGGCCGCGACGGCGACGGGGGCAGCAGCGGTGACCTCGAAGGTCTCCTCGAACTGCTTCACGAAGTCGGACAGCTCGAGGAGGGTCATCTCCTTGAACGCGTCGAGCAGCTCCGTGGTGGAAAGCTTGGCCATGGTGTCTCCTTCTGGGGTCAGTCGGTGCTGGCCGCGGCGTCCGCGGCGTCAGCGTCGGGGGTGGTGGTGTCGGCAGCAGCGGTGTCCGCGGCGGCGTCGGCGGTGGAGTCGGCGCCCTCGGCGGGCTTCTTCTCCTTGAGCGCCTCGGCCAGGCGGGCGACCTGCGACAGCGGGGCCTGGAAGAGGCCGGCAGCCTTGGTCAGGTTGCCCTTCATCGCGCCGGCCAGCTTGGCCAGCAGCACCTCGCGCGGCTCGACGTCGGCCAGGGCGGTGACCTCGGCGGGGCTGACGGTGCGGCCCTCGACGACACCACCCTTGACGACGAGCAGCGGGTTGGTGCGCGCGAAGTCGCGGATGGCCTTGGCGGCCTCGACGACGTCGCCCTCGATGAAGGCGATCGCGGTGGGACCGTTGAGCAGCGGGGCGAGGTCGGTGTGACCGACCTGGTCCGCCGCCCGCTTCGTCAGGGTGTTCTTGACGACGGCGTAGCTGCTGCCCTCACCGAGGGAACGGCGCAGCTGGGTCAGCTGGGCCACGGTCAGCCCGCGGTACTCGGTGAGCACCGCCGCGCTGGACGACTGGAACCGCTCGGTGATCTCGTCGATCACCGCGGCCTTCGCCTGCGTGGGCATGGGCCTCCTCTCGTCTGTCGGGCGACTGCTGGACGCTGCACGACGACGTGCGACGAGAGGCCCGGAGACGAGGAACGCCCCGGCGCAGGGCGCACGGGGCGAGGGGCAGGCGCGGAGGCCTACCGATCGAACCGTCCTCCTGCGCGGGTCGCCCGGAGCTCCGGGACCTTCGATCGCACGCGGACGTGCGACGACCAGCGGTCTTGGGGGGAACGTCGACAAGAGTACGCCATACGCCGACGGCCCCGCCGCGCGGGTGCGCAGCGGGGCCGTCGTGCGGGCCTGGAACGGCCCCGTCCCGGTCCCGCCCTGAGTTCGCGAAGGGCGGGGAGGACGGGGTCCTTCTACTCGTCCACCGTCAGGTTGCGAGTGCGGTTCGGGTCGACCGGGATGCCGGGGCCCATCGTGGTGGAGATGGTGACCTTCTTGAGGTACCGACCCTTGGCCGAGGACGGCTTGGCGCGGAGGACCTCGTCGAGGGCAGCGGCGTAGTTCTCGACCAGCTTGGCCTCGTCGAAGGAGGTCTTGCCGATCACCAGGTGCAGGTTCGCCTGCTTGTCGACGCGGAAGTTGATCTTCCCGCCCTTGATGTCGTTGACGGCCTTGGTGACGTCGGGGGTCACCGTGCCGGTCTTCGGGTTCGGCATCAGGCCGCGAGGACCGAGGATCCGGGCGATCCGGCCGACCTTGGCCATCTGGTCCGGCGTCGCGATCGCCGCGTCGAAGTCCAGGAAGCCGCCCTGGATGCGCTCGATCAGGTCGTCGGAGCCCACGACGTCGGCGCCGGCGGCCTCGGCCTCGGCGGCCTTGTCACCGGTCGCGAAGACGATGACGCGGGCGGTCTTGCCGGTGCCGTGGGGCAGGTTGACCGTGCCGCGGACCATCTGGTCGGCCTTGCGCGGGTCGACGCCCAGGCGCATGGCGACCTCGACGGTGGCGTCGTAGGCGGTCGTCGACGTCTCCTTGGCCAGCGTGGCGGCCTGGAGCGGGCTGTACAGGTTGTCGCGGTCGACCTTCTCGGCCACCGCGCGGTACTTCTTGCCGTGCTTCGCCATGGTGTGTCCTCTCCGGGGGCTCGTGCCCCGGTCATGTGGTGAACGGGCCTGGCGTGGCCCTCCCACTGATGAAGGACCTCGTTCTCCTCACCCCTCGCATGCTCGGGGCGAGCCTCGGAACGAGGCCGTTGCTGGTCAGTTGGTGACGGTGATGCCCATCGACCGGGCGGTGCCGGCGATGATCTTCTCGGCCTGGTCGAGGTCGTTGGCGTTGAGGTCGGCCATCTTGGTCTGGGCGATCTCGCGGACCTGGTCACGGGTGACCGTGGCGACCTTGGTCTTGTGCGGCTCCCCCGAGCCCTTCTCGACACCGGCGGCCTTGAGCAGCATGCGCGCGGCCGGCGGGGTCTTGGTGACGAAGGTGAAGGACCGGTCCTCGAAGACCGAGATCTCCACGGGGACGACGTTCCCGCGCTGCGACTCGGTCGCGGCGTTGTACGCCTTGCAGAACTCCATGATGTTGACGCCGTGCTGACCCAGCGCCGGACCGACGGGCGGCGCGGGGGTGGCCGCACCGGCGTTGATCTGGAGCTTGATGACCGCGGTCAACCGCTTCCTGGGGGGCATGCTCTGTTCTCCGGTTCAGGTTGGGTGGTGAAGTCTTCGGGGCACGTCCGTCAGATCTTTTGGACCTGACTGAACGAGAGCTCGACGGGCGTCTCGCGGCCGAAGATGGAGACCAGCACCTGCAGCTTCTGCTGTTCGGCGTTGATCTCGTTGATGGTGGCGGGCAGCGTGGCGAACGGACCGTCCATGACCGTGACCGACTCGCCGACCTCGAAGTCGACGACGGCGGTCGGGGCGGCGGCGCCGCCCGGGCTCGCGGCGGCGGCCTCGGTGACGCGCGGCGCCTGCGGCGTGACGGCCGGGGCGAGGATCTTCACGACCTCGTCGATGGTCAGCGGCGAGGGCTTGGAGGTCGCACCGACGAAGCCGGTGACCCCGGGGGTGTTGCGGACCGCCCCCCACGACTCGTCGTTGAGCTCCATGCGGACCAGCAGGTAGCCCGGCAGGACCTTGCGGTTGACCTGCGAGCGCTTGCCGTTCTTGATCTCGGTGACCTCCTCGGTGGGCACCTCGATCTGGTAGATGTAGTCCTCCACGTCCAGGGACTGGATGCGCGCCTCGAGGTTGGTCTTCACCTTGTTCTCGTAGCCCGCGTAGGAGTGGACGACGTACCAGTCGCCCGGGGCGATGCGCAGCGCCTTGCGGAGCGCCTCGACCGGATCCTCGTCCTCCTCCGCCGCGACGTCGGAGTCCGGGGCGGGCGCGGCCTGCGGGTCGGTCGCGAGGGTGTCGGGGTCACCGCTCTCGATCTCCGGCGTCGCGTCGGCGACCTCGCCGTCGGAGACGGCGGCACCCGCAGCGAGGTCGGCGGTGTCGCTGGAGCCCTCGGCGGCACCGGCCTCGTCGGCGCCGGTCTCGACGTCGGCGGTGCCGCGCTCGTCGAAGCGGGCGTCGTCCAGGTCGGTGCCCTCGACCGCGTTGTCGGTCTCGAAGGGCTCGCGGGGGTCGGTCACTGCTTCTCCTCGGTGGCGCTCGCCGGCGTCGTGACCGACGGTGCTGCGCTCATTGGTGATCTCGCAAGCTCGATCACAGGGTCTCTTCCATGTCAGGGGCGTTCGGGCGCGGGGCGGATCAACCGAAGACGGCGAGCACGCCCTGGGCGAAGAGCAGGTCGAGGCCGGCCACCAGCGCGACGATGAACGCGACGAACACGATCACCACGGTCGTGTAGGTGATCAGCTCCCGCCGACCCGGCCAGATGACCTTGCGCAGCTCGGCGACGACTTCGCGCAGGAAGCGCGCGAGCGAACGGCGGGGCTGCATCTCGTCGGCGCGGGCCCGCTCCGCCGCGGCCCGCGACCGGGTCGGAGCGCCCTCGCCGGCGGGCTCGGTGGCCGACCGCGCGGCGCGGCGCGACGGCGCCGCCGGCTCGTCGTCCTCGTCGCCGTCGGCGGTGATCCGGCCCCGTCGGCGGGCGCCCCGGTCACCCGGGCGGGCCGCGACGACCTTGTCCTCGTCGGCCTCGGCCTCGCCGGCCACCTGGTCCTCGGCGGCCTCCAGCGCCCCTGCGTCATCGACGCCGGGGGCCTCCTGGTCGAGCTGCTCGTCGGTGAGCTCGGCGTCGGAGGCGGCGCGCGCGTCGTCCTCGCGGCCCGGCTTCTCGTCGCTCACTGCGCCTCGCTCGCCTCGTCGTGGTGGCCTCTCCCGCGAGGGCCGTCGGTCGGTGGTGCCGTGTCCTGCTGGCAGGGGTGACAGGACTTGAACCTGCAGCCTGCGGTTTTGGAGACCGCTGCTCTGCCAATTGAGCTACACCCCTATGCCCTGCCGGGCCCCAGAGCGTCTCGCCGCCACGGCGACCTCGACCCCCGGACGGGGATCCGGGGCACGCCGGTGGCGGGGTCAACAGGCCCCGGTGAAGCCAGTGTACGGGACCGGACCGGGGAGGAGCGAACGTCCCACCGGCCCCACCCCTCGCGGGGCCCCGCCGCCGGGCCCCCCGCCCGTTCGGGACCGGGCGGGCGGCCCGGGGGCCGTGGTCTTTGACACCATGACCCCATGACCGACGCCTCCGCCACGGAGCCCGCCGCCCGCTCGACCGAGCTGCCGCCCGCCGCGCGCCGCATCTCCCGCCGCATCGGCGCCATCGCCGAGTCCGCGACGCTCGCCGTGGACGCGAAGGCCAAGGCCCTCAAGGCCGCCGGGAAGCCGGTGATCGGGTTCGGCGCCGGTGAGCCGGACTTCCCGACGCCGGACTACGTCGTCGAGGCCGCCATCACCGCCGCACGGACGCCGGCGATGCACCGGTACACCCCCGCCGGCGGGCTGCCGGCCCTCAAGGAGGCGATCGTCGCCAAGACCGCACGCGACTCCGGGCTGCGGATCACCCCCGCCCAGGTGCTGGTCACCAACGGCGGCAAGCAGGCGGTCTACGAGGCGTTCGCGACGATGCTCGACCCCGGCGACGAGGTCATCGTGCCCGCGCCCTACTGGACCACCTACCCCGAGGCCATCCGCCTGGCCGGCGGCGTCCCGGTGCCGGTCGTGGCCGACGAGCAGAGCGGCTACCTGGTGTCGGCCGCCCAGCTCGAGGCCGTCCGCACCCCGCGCACGAAGGCCCTGCTCTTCTGCTCGCCCTCCAACCCCACCGGCGCGGTGTACCCGGCGGAGCAGGTGGAGGAGATCGGCCGCTGGGCGCTCGAGGCCGGCCTGTGGGTGCTCACCGACGAGATCTACGAGCACCTCACCTACGCCGGTGCGACGGCACCCTCGATGCCGGTCCTGGTCCCCGAGCTCGCCGACCGGTGCGTCGTGGTGAACGGGGTCGCCAAGACGTACGCGATGACCGGCTGGCGGGTGGGCTGGATCGTCGGCCCGGCCGACGTGGTCAAGGCCGCGACCAACCTCCAGTCCCACGCGACCTCCAACGTCGCCAACGTCTCCCAGGCCGCGGCCGTCGCAGCGCTGAACGGGGACCTCTCCGCGGTGGCCACCATGCGGGAGGCGTTCGACCGCCGCCGGCAGACCATCGTCTCGATGCTGCGCGAGATCCCCGGCGTCGCCTGCCCCGAGCCGCAGGGCGCCTTCTACGTCTACCCGTCCGTGAAGGGGCTGCTCGGCCGTCCGATCGGTGGCCGCACCGCCGGCACCAGTGCGGAACTGGCCGAGCTGATCCTGGAGCAGGCCGAGGTGGCGGTCGTGCCCGGAGAGGCGTTCGGGACGCCCGGCTACGTCCGGATGTCCTACGCCCTGGGTGACGACGACCTGGTCGAGGGCGTCAGCCGCATGCAGCGGCTGCTCGGTCAGGCGGACTGAGGAGGGGCCCGGACCGGCGCCGTCAGCGGGGCAGGTCCGCCTCGTCCAGGGCCGCAGCCCGGGCGGGGAGGGCCGGCGCCGGTGTCAGGGGAGCCGGACGACCGCGCGGGCCAGGGACAGCACCTTCTCGCCGTCGCTGGTGACCGCCAGGTCGACCCGCGCCCGGCCGTCGTCCAGGAGGGCGGCGACCGTGCCCCGCACGGTCAGCTCCGCGCCGGCGTCGTCGTCGGGGACGACCACCGGCCGCCCGAACCGGACCTGGTACTCGACGAGCGCCGCCGGGTCCCCCGTCCAGCCGGTGACCGCCCGCGCGGCGAGCGCCATGGTGAACATGCCGTGGGCGATGACGCCGGGCAGGCCGACCTTGCGGGCCACCCGCTCGTTCCAGTGGATGGGGTTGAAGTCGCCGGAGGCGCCGGCGTAGCGGACCAGGTCCGCCCGGGTGACCCGGACGACCAGCTCCGGGAGCTCGGTTCCGACCGCCACGGTCATGCCGCACCCCGCGCGACGAGCATCGAGGTGGCCGTGCAGACCGCCTCGCCGTCCTCCGTGGCCAGCTCCACCCTCGCCGTCAGCAGGTCGTTGCCGGCGACGGTGCGGGCGGCGTCGATGGTGGTGGTCGCGACCAGCCGGTCGCCGGCCCGGATGGGGCGGTGGTGGACGAACTTCTGCTCGCCGTGGACGACCCGGCTGTAGTCCAGCCCCACCTCGGGGTCGCCGAGCACCACGAACGCCGCCTCCAGGCTCACCACGATGGCGAAGGTGGGCGGCGCGATGACGTCGGGGTGGCCGGCCGCGCGGGCCGCGTCGACGTCGCGGTGCACCGCGTCCTCGGCACCGACGGCGGTGGCGAACTCGGCGATCTTGGCCCGCCCGACCTCGTAGACGGCAGAGGGCGGGTAGCTGCGCCCGACCAGTTCCCGGTCCAGCGCCATGCTCCCGCCCTCTCGCTCAGCTGCCGCGGACCGTCAGCGGGTCTCGCGGTGCAGCGTGTGCTTGCGCTCGCGCGGGCAGTACTTCATCAGCTCGAGCCGGTCGGGGTCGTTCCGCCGGTTCTTGCGCGTGATGTAGTTGCGGTTCTTGCACTCCTGGCAGGCCAGGGTGATCTTCGGACGGACGTCGGTGGCTGCCACGGGAGCGCTCCTAGCCTTGTGGGACAGGACCCGGGACCGGGCCCTGCTGCCGCACCGGCCAGGTGGCCGACACGGCGACGGACCCCGGGGTGCGGGGTCCGTCGGGAGTAGCGGTGACCGGACTTGAACCGGTGACACAGCGATTATGAGCCGCTTGCTCTACCAGGCTGAGCTACACCGCCGGGGTGACCGCCCGGGCCGGTCTCGCGACAGGACCGGTAGGTCAGGTTACTGCCAGAGCCCCTTTACGGAATCGAACCGTAGACCTTCTCCTTACCATGGAGACGCTCTGCCGACTGAGCTAAAGGGGCGTGCTCCGAGGAGCCATCGAAGACTGTACCCGATGCCTCCGGCCCCCCTGCAGGGGCCTGCCGCGAGCACCCGGACGTGCTGGAACGGCCCCGCGTGAGGGGCCCGCTCGCGAGCTCGCGAGCGGTGGGGGGACGCGGGGTCCTTCGTCAGGTCCGGACGTACAGGCGGCGGTGGGTGGTCCCCGGTGCGGCGGAGCGCACGCCGGTGCGGGCGAGCAACCACTTCTCCAGCCGGTCCTCGGGCAGCGGCCGGCTGATCAGGAAGCCCTGCAGCTTGTCGCAGCCCATGGCGATCAGCTGGTTGCGCGTCATCTCGTCCTCGACGCCTTCCGCCACCACGCACAGCCCCAGGTTGTGGGCCAGCTCGATGATCGAGCGCGCGATGAACGACTCCCCCTGACTGGTGGCCATGGTGAGCACGAAGGACTTGTCGATCTTCAGCTCGTCGATGGGCAGCTGCCGGAGCTGGGAGAGCGACGAGTAGCCGGTGCCGAAGTCGTCCATGGACAGCCGGAGCCCCAGGTCGTGCAGGTTGTCCAGGACCGAGCTCTCCCGCACCGAGTCGTTCACGACGCTGCTCTCGGTCAGTTCCAGGATGAGCAGCTCGCCGGGGACGTCGTGCCGCTCCAGCGCACCGCGGATCCGCTCGACGAGGTCGGGCTCGCTCAGCGAGCACGCGGAGACGTTGACCGCGACCGACAGCGAGATGCCCTGGTCCAGCCAGCGCCGGCACCGCGCGAGCGCGAGCTCCAGGACGTGGTCGGTGACCGCCCCGATCCGGCCGATCTGCTCGGCCAGCCCGATCACGTCCTCGGGCGGGATGCTGCCGTAGCGCGGGTGGGTCCAGCGCACGAGCGTCTCCACCGACACGATGTCGGAGGTCTGCGCGTCGATGACCGGCTGGAAGACGACGTCGATGTGCCCGTCGGCCATCGCCTGCTCGAGCTCGGTGCCCAGCTGCAGGCGGCGCAGGCTCTGCTGGTCCAGCACCGGGTGGTAGCTGGCCACGCCACCGGCCTCCCCGGCCGCCAGCAGGGCGACGTCGGCGCGCTGCATGAGCGCGCCGGCGTCGGTGCCGTGCACCGGTGCGGCGGCGACGCCGATGGTCAGCGAGACCTCCAGGTCGAGGCCGGCCACCCGGACCCGCGTGGCCGCGGCCTCGCGCAGCCGCCGGGCCGCCTGCTCGGTGGCGGCCAGGGAGAGACCGGGCAGCAGGACGGCGAACTGCTCCCGCTCCATGCGGGCCAGGAGCGCGCGCGGCGGGGCGTGCTCGCGGAGCAGCCCGGCGGTGACCAGCAGCAGCTCATCGCTGGCGGCGTGCCCGAGGGTGTCGGTGACGTCGGCGTAGGTGCCGAGCGAGGCGAGGATGAGGCCGGCCTGGCCGCCCTCGGGGTCCTCGGCCACCAGGGCCTCGATCTCCGCGGCGAGCCGCTGGCGGTTCGGCAGGCCGGTGAGCCGGTCGTGGTCGGCGTCGAAGCGGATGCGGGTGAGCAGCTGCTGCTGCCGGATCGCGGCGTTGATGTGGGTGAGCATCGACTCCAGGGCGCCGCGCTCGCTGCTGCCGAAGGAGACGGCGTCGCTGCGCCGGTCGCACACCTCCAGGTAGCCCGGCTCGCCGGCGGCCGTGGTCACCGGCGCCGCGAGCAGCTCGGCGACCCCCCGCCGGGCGAGAGCCGCCGCCTCGACCTCGTCGGCGCGGCCGGCCGCGACGTGGATCGCCCCGGCCGAGGCGACCGCGCGACGGCGCAGCACGTCGTCGGGGTCGCCCGGCCCGTCGTACCAGTCGGCACCGCCCTCGGTGGCGACGACCAGCCGCGGCCCCTCGTCGAGGTAGGGCGGCAGCCACAGGGCGACCCGCTCGGCGTTGAGGAGCTCCTGCACCGCCTGCACGATCCGCCGGGTTCCCGACTCGTCGGGCTGCACCTGCTCCACCCGGCGGGCGAAGGCGTAGACCCGCTCCAGGGACTGGCTCTCCCGGGTGACCTCGGCGAACCGGCGGTAGAGCAGCACGAGCGCGACCACGAGTGGGGTGAGGATGACCGCGGCCCACAGGGTGGTGTCCAGCAGCAGCAGGATGGCCAGGCCGATGACGACGGCCAGCGGCTGGACGACGACGACGGGCACGAAGAGGCTCGTCCAGACCGAACGTCCGGGATACCCCTGGGTCAGGGTGATGGCCCCGGCCACCATGCCGGCCCCCACGACGTTGGCCGCGAAGACGGCCAGCAAGCAGGACGCCCACGTCAGCGGATCCCTGATGTCACCCGCCGGGAGCAGTTCCAGCACCCCGATGGCGACCGCGCTGTCGATGACCGCCACGGCGACGTTGAACACGATCTTGGGCCGCGGATAGCGCTGGATCGCCAGGACGGTGCCGACGGCCAGGGCGCGGGTGACGGCGGTCCAGACCCCGCCCACCACGAGGAGCGCGATGACGAAGGCCACCTCGCTCGCCGAGTTGACGAAGCTGTGCCGCCGGAACTCGACGTGGACGTTGACCCACTCGGCGAGCATCGCGGCCAGCAGGACCGCGACGAGGACCCGACCATCGACCGCGAGCGGTTCCCGCGCCACCACGGCGGCGCCCGCCGGGACGGCGACCACCAGGGCGAGGGTCGCGACCGCCCAGGGACTGCGGACGGTACGCGGGCGTGTACGCTCACGAACGTCCTGCTCAGCCACGTGCACGGCACTCCCCGGGTCGTCGGGCGGGCGAAGGCTAGCAGCGGTGTCGATCACCGCCACCCTCCCCGCACCCGGGAGAGCGACCCGTCCACCACGGTCATCGGCACGCGGCACCCCGGACATGAGTGCGGGGCAGCCGGCCCATCGGACCGACTGCCCCGCACGAAGTCCGGCGACCGGGCGCCGCAGAGGCTCAGGCCTCGTTGCGGCCCCACTTGACACCGCGGCCCCACTTCACACCGCGGCCCCACTTCACACCCCGGGTACCGATCTCACGCTGCGTGCTGCTGTTCATGGCGCCTCCCTCGTGGCACGACTGTTGGCTGTTGCGGCAGCCATCCGCGCGCGGGGCAGGGCGTCGTCGAATACGGACCGCGCGGGTGACACTCCTTCCCGTCACCGGCCGCCACAAGCATCTCGATCACGACACGCCGCGTGACCCGTCGTGTCGTCACCAGCCGCCACGCTGATCACACGACGCGTGATTTGGCCCCTCCTCCGCCGACCGCGTGCGCGGACCGGCAGTTCCAGCCGCGGATCCTGCCGGTCCGCGCACACTGCGCACCCGCGCAGACGCACGGGCGTGCACGAGGACGGGTGAACCGTCCTCCGCGGTGGTCCACAGATCGTGTCGATGCCCCGCGGACGCCGCGGACGCGCGCTTACGCTGCCGCGCGTGCACCCCGGCCCGGACGACCGCGAGCGCGGCTCGACGCTGCCGTTCGTGCTGGTGTGCTGGCTCGTCGCGGCGCTGATGGCCTTCGGGGCGATCGCCGCCTCCGATGCCTTCCTCGAGCAGCAGTCCGTGCAGTCGGTCTGCGACGGCGCCGCCCTGGCCGCGGCCAACCAGGCCGACGAGGCGGTGGTCTACGCGCACGGGGTGGGGACCGAGCTCCCGCTCGGCCGCGCCGCCGCGCAGACAGCGGTCGCCGACCAGCTCGCCGACGGGGGGCTCGCACTGGACAGCTGGACCGCCGAGACCGACGGGGCCGAGGTGACGGTGCGGTGCACCCGCCACGTCGACATCGCGTTCGGCTGGCTCTTCCTGGGTGGTCAGCAGCTGGAGCGCACCGCCGTCTCCAGCGCCCGGGCTCCCACGGCGCCTTGACCCCGGTACGCGAACGGCCCCCGACCTGGTGGTCGGGGGCCGTCGTACCGGGCGTGGCGGGTGAAGGATTCGAACCTTCGTAGGCTAAGCCGACGGATTTACAGTCCGCTCCCATTGGCCACTCGGGCAACCCGCCGTGTTTGGTACCGGGAGAGAGTAACAAGACGACGGACCCACGGGTGACGGGTCCCCGGCGACGCGACCGCGCGCCGGGTCCGTCCGGTACGAGAGGACAGACATGGCCGACGCATCGTTCGACGTCGTGAGCAAGGTCGACCGCCAGGAGGTCGACAACGCCCTCAACCAGGCGGGGAAGGAGCTCTCGCAGCGGTTCGACTTCCGCGGCACCAACGCCACCATCGCCTGGGCCGGCGAGGACGGGGTCACGCTGCAGGCCGACACCGAGGAGCGCGTCTCGGCGGCCCTGGAGGTGTTCAAGGAGAAGCTGGTCAAGCGCGGCATCTCGCTCAAGGTGCTCGACGCGGGCGAGCCGCAGGCCTCCGGCAAGAGCTACAAGATCGGCGCGACGATCAAGCAGGGCATCGAGTCCGACGTCGCGAAGAAGATCGCCAAGCTGATCCGCGACGAGGGCCCCAAGGGCGTGCAGGCGCAGATCCAGGGCGACCAGCTGCGGGTCAGCGGCAAGAAGCGCGACGACCTGCAGGCGGTGCAGCAGCTCCTCCGCGGGGCCGACCTCGACGTCGCCCTGCAGTTCGACAACTATCGCTGACCACGCCCATACCTGCAGGTCCGAGGGTCGCTACCGTCTCGCGGTCCGCAGGGAGTCCGCAGACGCGCCCAGCGCGGCGGCCATGAGGTCGCCCGCTGCGGCGCGCGTCCGGTCCTCGGCGGTGGGCCACAGGTGCGAGTAGACGCCGAGGGTGATCGTCGCCGACGAGTGCCCGAGCGATCGCTGGACGGTCACCACATCGCATCCGGAGGCGATGAGCCCGCTGGCATAGAAGTGCCTCAGGTCGTGCAGCGTGTACGCCTCGAGCCCGGAGGCCTTGCGGACCTGCCGCCACTGGTGCCCCGCGGAGTTCCGGTTCAGAGGTTGGCCGGCGTTCGTGAACAGCCAGTCCCCTCGCTGGACACCTGCTCGTTCTACGTGCTTCGCCAGCAGCGCCGTCAGCTCGGCCGGGGCGTAGACCACTCGCTCGGACCCGAACTTGGGCGCAACCGGCTGGGTCGTCGCGCTGTTCTCGCCCTGCAGCTGGCGGCGAACGGAGATTGTCCGGCGCAGGAAGTCGACGTCCTCCAGCCGAAGTCCGGCCGCCTCCCCCAGTCGCAGCCCGGCGAAGGCGCACACAGCGATGAACGGCTGAAACCACTCCGGCGAAGCGCTGAGCGCGCGCCCCACTTCCTCGACAGCGGGGATGGTCATCGACGCTGACGTCCTGCGTGTTCTCGGCAGCGGCACGCCGGCCGATGGGTCGGTCTTGATGATGCGGTCGACGACCGCGCCCCGCATCGCCATGTGGATGTAGTTGTAGCGCGTCCGGATGGTGCTGGGCGCGAGTCCGGTCTTGCGGCCACTTGCCGGTTGCGACATGGCCTTGACCCACTGCTGCACGTGGGACGGGCGGATCTGGCGCATCGGCACGTCGGCGAAGCTCACCGAGCTGGCCGCCTGCTGAGCGGCGAGCGTCGTCCCGCGCTCCCACACTTGCCTGCCCGACCACTGCGCGAACCAAGCCTTGAAGGTGATCTTCCCCGCGGCGGGGTCGACGTAGTCGCCGGTGACCATCGCCGCGGTGACCTCGTCCAGCCACCGCTGGGCGTCGACCTTCCGCTTGAAGTGCCGGGCGTGCTCCTTGCCGTTCTCGTCCCGGTACCGCGGCCGAAAAGTCCCGTCGGGTCTCTTCGCGATCGACGCCACCGCTCATCGCCTCCCTGGTCGCGAATCTGGCCATGGCCAGCGCACGCTCGGCTCATCTGCTGACCCGAACGCTGACACCGTGAATGGGATTTGTCTCCGGCTCCCGCCTCGCTGGGGATTCACCGAGGTATCCCCAGGCCCGCGTCGGGATGTAGTCCGAGCCGTCGGACGTCCTCGGGACGCGGCGGTCGGACGACCAGCTGCGGTGGCGCCGACGGGGAGGCGGGTGTCTGGGGGGTGGCGAGCTCGCGGTCGTGGCGGACTCGCCACTGGTCACGCTCTCTGGCTAGCTCGTCGGCCGGCTGGGCGAGGAGAGCCGGCTCGGCCGTCAGGCGCGCGATGCGAGCGCGGACGGCAGCCAGTTCGGTGCGGGCGGTGGCGATGTCCCGGTCGGTGTCGGCCAGCCGCTCCGCCGGGTCGAGGGTCCAAGCGAGAGATCCGAAGCGGGCGAGCCGCTCCTCGTGTTGACGACGGGCGTCGACGACCGCGGCCCCGGCGTGCCGGTGGGCCTCCTGAGCGGTGGCTGCGGTCGCGCGCAACTGAGCGTGCTCGGGGTGGGCGCGTTCGGCGTGGTGGCGGGCGTAGGAGTCGAAGGCGGTCCACAGCCGCGGCCGGTCGTCGGACCGGTCAGCCAGGCGCGCGATCTGCCGCGGGTCTGCGGGCATGGCCGGCAGGTAGGCCCGCCAGGCGTCCGCCCAGTCCACCAGCTGCTCGCCGGCCCGGTGCACCGCCCCCCGCCGAAGCCGGAGCCGGCCTGGACCGTCGAGCACGACCTGCGCCGCGTCGCGGGCGGCGTCACGCCCGGTGTCCCAGCTGCCGAGCAGCGTGTCACGGATCCGGTCAGTCTCGGCGGCGATACGCGCCTCACTGTTCTCGGCCCGCGCGGTGGCGTGGCGGGCGTCGATCCCTGTCTGCCGATACGCCTCGGTCAGCGCGGCGGCCCGGTGGACGTGGGCGGCCTCGAGGTCGACGAACTCGCGCAGGGCGTCCCGGCGCGGCAGGTCATGGGCGAGTCGATCCAGGCAGCGGTGCTCGGCCGTCCATGCCAAGTGCAGGTCGGCGAGCGCCTGTTCCAGCGGGCGTTGCCCGGCGTAGCGAGCGGCCTCGGCGGCGGCCAGCCGTGCGGCGTGCGCCGGGCCGAGGTCGGCGCGGTCGCGGGCGAAGACCGCCAGCCACTGCTCCCGCGCCTCGGCGGGGTCGGCCGCGACCAGGTGTGCGGTGTTGGTGGTACGGCCGCGGGTCATCCCGACGTAGGCCGCGGCCGCGCCGGTGTCCTCGCCGATCACCAGGTGGGCGGCGGTCACGGTGTCGCCTTGGGTGCCGTGCGCGGTGGTGGCGTAGGCCAGTTCCACGTGCGCGGTGACGTAAGTGGCGGGCAGCACCCGCGCCCCTTTCCCGGCCGGGGTGACGGCGAGGGGGACAGCGGCGGACACGCCGCCGGTGGGGGTGACACGCGGCGTTTCGTCGGGGGTGACGTGCAGCCCGCCGTCGGCGTCGACGCCGGTGACGGTCCACACGTCGCGGTTGGCGACCTGGAGGTCGTGGTCGTTGCGGCGGGTGGCGATCCGGTCGCCGACGCCAATCCGCTCCCCGGCCCCGGTGACAATCACTCGTCCGTCGTCGACCCGGCCATCGGTGACGAGCCGGTCCCGGATGGCGGCATTGAGGGCGGCGGCCTGCTCACGTGTGGCGACCACCACGGCCATCCGCTCGCCCGCGGTGTAGCCGTCAGCCGCGCCGGCGGCCAGCGCCTCCCGCAGCGCCTGCGCGTCGGGATGCAGCCGGATCTGCCCGCGGGCCAGGAGCGCGTCGAACACCGTTCCGGGGTTCTTGCCGGTGCGCATCGCGAGGGTCAGCTCGGCGTAGTCGGTATCGGGTGTCGTGCGGCCGGTGGCGTCGGTGCGGGTGAAGCGGTGCACCCCGACCAGGGTCAGGTGCCCGGTCGGGTCGACCTGGGCCGCGGCGAGGTCGAGGACGCCACCGCGACCGACCGCCGCGAGCTGATGCCGGTCACCGAGCAGGGCGACCTGCAGCTGGCACTCGTCGGCGATCGTCAGGAGTGTGCAGGCGGTGTCCTGATCCAGCATGCCCGCCTCGTCCACGACGAGGAGGTCGCCGGCCCGCAGCCGCGCCCCGTCGGCCGGTCCGGCAAACACGCGGCCGGTGACCGGGTCGGGGTGGCCGATGGCGAGGCGGGTCCACGCGCCGTCGGCATTCCAGCGCCAGCCGTATTCGAAGGCCAGCCGGGCCGCCGACCCGGCGACCGCGCCGACCTCCGCGGCGACGACCTGGGCCGCCTTCAGCGTCGGGGGTGACGACCACCAGCCGGCGGCCCTGCTGGTCGAGCAGGTTCCTGGTGGCGGCCAGCGTGGTGGTCTTGCCGGCGCCGGCTGCGCCCTCGATCACCACCAGGGCCCGCCAGCCGGCGAGCGCGGCGACCGCCGCGGCTTGCCCGGGATCCAGCCGCGTGGCACCGGCGGCGACGTCGACCGGCGGGATCGGGTCGGTGGCAGGGACGCCGGCCGAGCGCTCGGTGGCGCGGCGGGCGAGGCGGGCGGTGAGGTCGGCCTCGACGGCGAGTACCGGCCCCGAGGTCCAGGCCCGAATGTGCTCGGGCACCCCACCGACAGGGCTATCGCGGTCCAGCAGTGGCACGCACCGGTCCATCGCGCGGGCGGTGAGGTCTTCGGCGAGCTCGATGCGTACCGCCGGGTCGGTGACGATGCCGGCGGCAGCGAGCAGCTGTTCGACCTCCCCGCGCACGTCGGCGGCGTTCCACGCCGAGCGGGCGGCGCCCAGCCGGGCCAGCACCCGCTCCACCACCTGCTCCCGGTCCAGGCTGCCGACCGGGGTGGGGGTCAGGCCGACAGGAACATTCCGGTCGCGGTAGCCCAGGGCGACCAGCTCGGCCAGCCACCGGGCCGTGAGGTCCTCCCCCGGCTGGGGCAGCACCTTGTCCGGGCGGCCCGCTGCCCACGCTCGCGCGTCCCAGGAGCGGCGCAACGCCGGGCCCGGGTGCTCGCCCGGATGCGCCGCGGCCCAAACTCGTTCGTAGGTGTCGATGTTTCGGGCGATCTGCGCGGCTCGCGCGCTGAAGGCGCCCACGAAATCCGCGAGCTGCCGTATCTCCCCATCGGCAGACAATGCATATCCGTGGGCGGCGAGCGCGGTCCGGAATTGCGGGTCGCAGGCGACCGCGGCGTGCCCGATACCGTTGATTGCGGCGAGGGAATCGCGGAGGCCGACGGTGTGCAGCCCGCGCCATTTCCCGGCGGCGACCACCCGGGCGTTGATCTGCAGGTGCAGATGGCGGTGCGGGTCCCCGGCCCGCGACGTGTAGTGCGCCACCGTCACCGCTTCGGCCACCTCGACCGGCACCTGCACCTGCCCGCCGCGCGGACCGACCCGGGTGGTGGCGTGCTGCCCGAGCCAGCCGATGATCTGCTCGGCCGCCCGGGCTTGCGCCGCGTCGTACGCCGTCGCGATGTCCGGATGCAGCGCCGCTGCCAGCGACCACGTCTTCGGACCGTTGACCACCACCTCGACGAACCGCACCGCATGCCCGTCGCCGCGCAGCTGCCCCCGCGGCTCGGCGGTGCCCGGGTCACAGCCGGCCACCCACGTCTCGTAGTCGTCGCCGGTCAGCGGCGACAGCTCGGTCACCCGCCCCTCGGTGACGCTGAACCGGCGGGCGACGCCGACGCCCTCGGAGAGGTAGTAGTCATCCGCCCGACCCCGGTCGGCCTCCACGTACTGCCGGGCAGCCGCCGGCGCCCCGGCGTAGATCTTCATCCCGCCATGCATTCTCACCGCCACCCAACAATGACCAACAAGTCACCCCTCGAAACGGCGATGGGCCCCGCAAAGCGGGGCCCGATCTACCTCCGAAGGTAGCATGCGTGCCGTTCCGTTCCGTTCCGTTCGGAGTGAAGGGCCTAATGGTTGCCATGGCAGATGGCCGGGATGGGCTATTCGGCCGCGTTGGTGCCCCATTGAACGTTATCGGCAGTGGATGGTCCCTTCACCGACGTGCGCGAGGTGTCACCGCCGCTCCGTTCTGACCTGCCACCGGTAGTACTGAGGCTCTCTGACCTGATTCCGCGGTCAAAGCCCGGGCTGGCAGCAGCTGCGGAAGGTGGCGAGCGGCCTGTTCGGCCTGAGAATGACAGGCGATCCTCACGACGAAGGGCTAGGCCAGCTGGAGTACGCGGAGACCTACCTCAGCGGGCCGTCAGTCGCCTGAGTGGCGGGTGAAGAATGAGGCACCGCGGTCCGAGCGAGACGCAGTCACTCGGGGCCGCGGCCGTCTGCACATTGTCGGGCACGCACGCTACGGCGTGGACTCCCCAGTAGGTGCCGCTGCGATGGTGAGCCGGTAAGTGCCATCTGAGAACCTCTCCAGACTTACCCAGTCACCGCGCCGATCAGCTTGGCGGTGCAGGTAATCGTTCAACTCGTTTCCCCAACGCAGAGTTACGACCCTGTTGTTCTGGTCCGCCTGAAAGCTCGGGTTGTAGTCCACGACCAAGCCACGCGTCCCATGCGAGACTCCGTCGATAATCACCTCGAAGGGCGCCTGCAGCTGCTCGCGTGCACTGCCAGGGCTGACGGGCTGCCAATCTTCGTCACCGAAGAACTCGTCACGGAACCATCCCACCGCATCGTCCAACGGGTTACCGGCGCGAACAAGGGTCAGGTGCCCGGTGGGGTTGCTGTTGCCGCCGAGCCGTTGGGCGTCTGATGCCCTGAGGAGCTTGATCCACCGGCGTTCGACAATCGGACTATCTGAGGCAGTTCCTCCACCAGGGTCTTGTCCGGGTTCCTCGGGTCGTTCACTACGGGGACGGCCTGCCCCCACGCGATCCGGTCGCGAGCCCGGGGCTGTGGGGTCCGAGACTGGTAGACCTCTTCGCAGGACATGTCGGCTACGACCGAACATAGGCCCCTTGCCCTCGTCGTCGGAGTCGTCAATGGATCGTGGCGTATCCCGCCGGCCCGTCCGCTCGTCCTCATCACCGACGGGATACCTAGCGATGATGCGGTCGATCGTCTCTTCATCGAGCCTCAGGCATACTTCCGAGTCGTCGAGCAGCCGATCGATGAAGGCTTGGATCTGCGCTAGGAACTCAGCGTCGTCGGGATTACCTGTGCGGCCCTCGACGACCACGCCGAGCTCAAAGTTTTCCACCGCGCCTCCGCGGGTCAGGTTGTGAGACCCCACCAGTGCAGTGAAGGACTCCGGCCCTGAGCCCACGTAGAGCTTGGGGTGGAACGTCCGGCCTGCCACGTGGTAAACGAACGCCGCGTCCGCAACCTCCAGGGCTCGGTGCAGGCCCTGACGGGTCGCTCCGCCCTCACTGATCCCCACGATGATGGTGATGCGGACGCCGCGCTCGCGAAGCCTGCCGAGGGCACGTTCCACTTGGCGGAAACCGCTGCGCTTGGCCCAGGCAACGACCACAACCAGCTCGGTGAGGCCGTCATCGTCGGACAGCCGGTCGAGCATTTGGCTGAGGTCATGCCCGTCCGGGAAGGGTTGACTGATCAGTCTCACGTGCATAGTCCTCGGACACTGCCTGTCACGGGGGTGACCCGATGAGCGACGCGCCGAGGGACCCAAGCGCAATCCCGCTAGGCCGTCCTGGAAGGCTCCTCGCGTGCCTCGCTCAACCAGTCAGACAGTCGCCACCAGTGCCGCCTGCCGCCCCCTACGAGACATGTACAGCAGCGCGGTGGAAGCGGGTCCGTCGCGCTGGGGGCAGGTGGAAGGGGACTTCCTGGCCGCGATGGAGGCATTTGACAGTGCCGTGGTGGCCGGTGAGACGACGCAGGGTGATCGCCAGAACGGAAAGGGCGACTTCTTTAACGATGTCTTGGCCCTCCTACTAGAGAACTGCTCTCGCCTCGAGCTTGACAGTCGCTCCGGCGTCCCAGGGCTGATATTTCCGACTCACAATCTCGACGTGACGTACCCCAGAAGTGGTCTCGTGGAGTTTCTCCTGGAAGCAAAAGCCGTAGGGACGCCAAAGCATCCCGGCAGTCCTCGCCAGCCGAACGCATTGGGGCGCCCTGGCTCAGCGGACTTGCCTAAGCGCATCAAGGAAGCCGCATTCAAGACCATCGATTTGAAAGCGGCGTACGGCTTTCAATCACCCGAGGCCACAACGCCCGCCGGTGACGGCAACCTGACGACGTGGCTTCGCACCATGCGCCCTGCCTCATACCTCTTCGTCTCAGCCAGAGTGCTGAGTGATGGCGACTTCAATGCCGTGGTGAACCTTGGGAGCGCCGCAGCTCAGGTCCTGGATGGCGTAGGCCTATTTTGTTACGAACCCATTCCAGAAAGCCCTATGTGCTATCAAGTACGGAACGTGCCTCGAATGACCGGACTGCAGATCGACACGGTCCTCTACCGCGCATGCCAAGACTTGCGTTCCGCCGCCCGGCACATCGAACGGACGGCGAGGGCAGGCCCTGTTACGCCCCCTACGCCCGCACAGTTGGCGCTGGAGGCAATTGAGGCAATGCCCGACCCTATCGACGAGGCCGATCAGGACGAGTTCAAGGCCTGACTGGGATCATGAGGCTCGTGCCGAGGTTCTCCAATGCGCCAACACGGCAGCGCCCTCCTGGACTAGCTCCACCTCAGCTCGGCTTAGGCCGAGCCCACGTTCTAGGACTGCAGCATCCCCAGCTTTGAAGGCCAGGCGTGTATCTCCGCGGGAGAGGGCAAGATCCACGGAGTTCAGGTGATCGATTCCCACATTCCGCGGCAGCCGGATATTGCCCGCTTCGCGCGGAACCAGGACCATGACGCCGCCGCCGAGAGCATGGACCTCGAGCTCGCACTGAAGCAACGTCAGCGACGTGAACCAGCGCGCCGCCATCTCCGTCGCGGTTCCTTCGCGGAGGTAGCCACATAGAAGGCTGTTTGAAGCGACGTACTTGCCGTCGTTCACGAACAGGGTCGGACGTTCACTGAACACAGAGATGCACACATCAGGGACCCGCACCCCGGGGACCACGTACCAGGGCTTCCGTATCCGACACTTGTAACGGTCGTTCACTTTCTCCTGCTCGCCGTGCAACACGTACGCCCGCTCTCCTGGCTCCAACTGCCCATCGGGCGAAGGGAGGTAGAGCTGCGACAACTGCTCCGACTTGAGGTCGGAGGTATAGATGCCAGCGCGCCTCAAGGCCCTAGCGGACGTAAGCGCCGGAACTAGATGGCGAGACGGCAAGCCATACTTCTTGGCCGTCGATCTATCCGGGTGAAAGAAGTTCTTATCCCCGGCAACATAGCCAATGTTGAAGGTGACAAGTTCTCTTGCCCGAACGGTGGCAGAAACAAGCTTCTCGTGCATTAGGACACGGAGGGCCTGAGGCAGCAGCGCTTCAAGGAACGCACGCTCACCTCGCACGACGTCTGCAATGGCTATTGACTCGGCGATGGCTGGCTCGCCGGTTGTCAACTCATGAACCGTCTCGTACGCCTCGAACTCGACGACGTTCGTTCGTCCCCCGAAGCCGTCAGCGAGGAGAATGACGACATCCTGCAGAATCTCAGGGAACAGGCGCTCGTGAGAGCGCAAGATCCTGAGAGACGCGAAGCGCTGCGCCAGGTAATCCCACAGGGGGCGCGCATAGCGCACATAGGTAAAGTCGTACGGCAATACAAGGGCCACCCGACCCTCCGGCCGCAGGCGCTCGGTAGCGTGCAACACGAACGGCATCCACAGGCTGCCGCTCGGGTCCATGGGCGCTCCCAGCGCCTCCTCAGAAACGCGTAGGGCCGTCAGGCGGGCTTCAGCACTCAGGTGGCGCAGGCGTACATAGGGCGGATTACCAACGATTGCGTCGACTCCCGAATGGGAGAGCTGCAGAAAGTCAGCGACTCGTACGCGATCCGAGGCGACCAAGCCAGCGGCCACGGCAGCGGCTGCCGTTGGCGGATCCAGCTCAACACCCGTGACGTCGAGCTTCAGGTTCCGGCGCGCCCCGGCCGTCTTGAGCTCCTGCAGGAAAACTCCCGCCCCGAAACTGGGCTCCAGGATGCGGTCACCATCGCGACGGATCACCCAGTCAGCCATGAAGGTGGCTGCGGAGTCAGGCGTGTAGTACGCACCTCGAAGCCGGCGCTCGCTGAGGTAGGCTGGAGACTTGGAGTAACGCGGCAGCTCGGTTTTCAAAAGGGGAACTTCCAGGGCCGTCATGCTGTGGAGCCGCCAGCTTCCTCGATGTGCACGGGCCATTTCCTTCGACGTGACGGGCGGTTGGATGAGTATCTAGTTGGGTGACCGAGGCGTTCACGCGGGTTCCAGGACGAGTCTCAGCACAAGTTCGCATCAGTCAGTGACAGTTGTGGTTCGACACGGTTGGCACCGGGCCGTGGTGCTCAGACACGTGGTCGCACCTCCCAGCCCCACGGCCCGACCCTAACGAGGGGGTGGGACGCGGTCGCTTCGACACCCCGCACCCACCCGGGTGGAGGCGGGTTGTCGGAGAACGCACTACCGACAGGCATGGCGGCCCTTCGCCGGAAGGTCATGGCTGCTCCTCCTGCTCTTCGTGGGCATGTCCTCCGGCGGCGACGGCGGAGGCAGCGGCGTCAACGATCTGCTGTTCGATGTCGGCCAGGGTGTACCCAGCGGCGGCAAGGAACCGAAGCCACCGGGCGTCGCCCGCGCTGGGGTTGCGCCAGGATTGGCGGTGCAGCCCGGACTCGATGGCTCCGGCGACGTGGGCCAGCAGCGCCACGGCGAGCCGGGCTTCGGGCACCTGTTCGCCGCTGGTCAGCGTGGGCGCGGGCTTGTCCCGGGTGGTCCACCACTGGCCGGGGAGGTCGATGCCGAGGTCGGCGGCGGCGGCGTCCTGGGCTCGGTTGGGTTGCCCGGACAGCCACCTGGACAGCGCCCGCGGGTCGCTTGCCAGTGTTTCGACGGCGAACCGCAGCGCCGCCTTGGGCGCGGTCTTGCGCTGCAAGAGGCCCTTGACCCATTCCCGGCGGGTCTCGTTGGCTGCGGCCATCGCCTTGTTGTTCTCGATGGTGGTCCGCCGCTCGGCCGCAGCGGCCTCCCGCTCGGCCTCGCCGGGTTCCTCGGCTGCTGCGCCCCCGGGCAGGGCGGCGGCCGTCCAGCGGTCGCGGTGCCCGTTGCCGGCCGGGTCGGTGCACACCTCCACGGCTTGTGGCCCCTGCCAGCCGGTGGTGCGGACGTAGACCGCGGAGCCGGGGCACCCGGCGTGGCCGTCGGCGGTCAACGGCTGGTCGTCGTGCTCGAGGTCGGCCAGCCGGGTGGCGGCGCGCCCGGTGTCCTCGTCCAGGACGGTGCGCCCGGCGGCGGTCAGCTCGGCCAGCAGGGCGGCGGTCTGCTCCGCTTCCTGCTTCGCCCGCTTGGCGCGGGTCAGCGCGTGGGCGAACCGCCCGGGCCCCTCCGCCGCTGCCGCGATGAGGGCGGCGGTGGTGTCGGGGGCGTCGGCGTAGAGGGCGACGGCGGCGGCCTGGTCCAGGGTCAGCCCGGCACCGGCGACCGCGGCGGCGGTGTCGCCGTCCAGTCGGGCCACGCCGGCGGCCTTGGCGACCCGCTTGCGGCCGAGCCCGGTCGACTTGGCCACCCTGTTGAGGGGCACGCCGAGGTCGAGCATTGCCTGCACCCCGCGGGCTTCCTCCACCGCGGACAGACCCTGGCGGTGCAGGTTCTCGGCCAGCATCGCCCCCACGTGCCCGGCCTGGGCCGCCCGGTCACCGTCGGCGGCGGCACCATCGAGGGCGAGGTCGGGGCGCAGCACGCACGGCACCGACGTGACTCCGGCGAGGATCGCGGCAGCCGCCCGGCGGTGCCCGGCCACCAGCTGATGGCCCGGCGTGCCGTCGGCGGCGACGTGCGGGATCACCGTGAGGGCCTCCAGCACGCCCTGGGCGGCGATGGAGTCGGCCAGCCCGGACAGATCGCCGAGGTCGTCGCGGATGTTGCGGGGGTGCACGGCCAGCTCCAGGGGGTCCAGCCACACCAGCCGGTGTGCCCGACCGCTGTCGTCGGCCGTGTTGACGCGTGCGCTGCCGGGGGCGGCCGGGTCGACGTGCCCGGTCTCGCGCTGCTCGATCCCGGCACCTTGAGCATTTTCGGTCGCGGAAGACTCGTCGGCCGTGCTCTCGCGGACGGTGTTCAGGGCGGCAACTGTCGTGGTCGTTGTCATGGCGGGTTCTCCTTCGATGCTCTGCGGGGTGGCGATGCTCTCGGTGGGGGTGTTGTCGGCGGGGGTGCTGGTGGCGGGCATGTCGCGTTCTCCCCGCTCAGGCGGTAGCGAGGACGCGGACGCCCCCGGGCTGCGCGGCCGGTCCGGCGGGCAGCGCGGTTTCCCTATCCCCCCGCGGGTCCTGGGTGCTCTCGGCGCCGTCGAGGTGGTCGAGGATGCGGCGAGCGGCGGCAGTCACCGTGACCGCGGCGGCGCGGACGACGTCGGTGTCCCCGGCCGACCAGGCGGTGACGTAGGGGACGGTGTAGGCGCCGGCGTCCAGCCCGGCCCAGGCGGTGACGATGTAGGCGACCGACTCGGCTTCG
Source organism: Blastococcus sp. SYSU DS0552 (assembly GCF_054050815.1). NCBI lineage: Bacteria > Bacillati > Actinomycetota > Actinomycetes > Geodermatophilales > Geodermatophilaceae > Blastococcus > Blastococcus sp. SYSU DS0552. Next base: position 207,307 of record NZ_JBJHAB010000004.1, on the reverse strand, counting down.
GCCTCCGCCCGCCCGTGGCAGCCCCGGTAGTCGTAGCCGTCGGCGGTGTGCCCGCACTCGATGTGCGCCAGCTCGTGGGCGAGGGTCTTGACCGCCTGCGCGTCGGCGACGTCCGGGCGGACCCGCACGGTGCGGGCGGCCGGGTCGGTGAGGCCGTTGGCCTGCCCGCAGGCCTCCCGGGTGAGCGTGTAGCCGTGGCCGGCGACCTGGGCGGCCAGAGCGTCCCACAGGGCGGCGGGGGCGTCACCGGTCAGCAGCTCCGGGCGGATCTCCGGCAGCGGGTCGCCCTCGGTTTGGGAGATGTCGAAGACGTGCGCGATCCGGAACCCGCGCAGCACCCGCGCCCCGGCACGCTGGTCGGCGTCCCCGCCGGCCGGCTCCCTCGCCGTCCCCGCCACCCCCGACGCTGTCGTGGCGGCGGGTGCGGCCTGACGGGTGTCCTGCCCGGTGCCGGTGTCGGCTCGGGTGTCCTTGGGGGTGTAGGTGCAGGGTGCCAGGACCGCGAGTCCGGTGGAGTCCTTGACCACGCTGCGGCTCAGCGCCTTCCAGGTGCCGAAGCCGGCGACCCGGGTCGGGCTGATGCCCAGCCGCGCGGCCTGCAGCTCGATCAGCAGCTGATTGTTGAGGCTGTAGGTGTGGAACTTCGCGGCGGCATCCAGCATCGCCCGCCACTGCGGATCGGCGGTGAGCGCCCCCACCTGCTCGCCGATCTGGTCATGCAGGGCGGCGATCCTCGCCGCCCGGGCGGCGTCGGCTGCCTCCCGCTGCGCCGGACTCAGCTGCGACCGCCGACTCCGGCTCTCCCTGCTGCCCGTGCCGTTGGCCGCGCTGCTGCGTGTGCTGCTGGTGCTGGTCATCTGGACCCTCCCGGAACTGGAGCCGAAGCCGTTACGGGAGGAACTGCGGAACAGGTGTCCTGCCACCCATTCCCCCGGCCCGTCCGGCACAGAGCTCTGCTCAGGGGCCGGGAGCGACGGCGGGGGACGACCGGACCAAGACTGCTTCCGCAGCGAAGCGCCCGAAGGGCGGAAGGATTTTGGTCCGGTCGGGAGAAGACGGCGCGGCAGGCCCCTACGCTGAGCTGCCGGACGGGTCGGGGGACCAGCAGGCACAGCCCGCCGCAGGCGGACCTTGACGACGGCGCAGCCGGCGCCACGCGCAGCGTGGCCCGAAGGGTGCTCCGGGCCCGCCCCGACGGCCGCGGCGCGACGACGTCGCCGGCGGACCCACCGGTCAGGGCGCCCCGATCACCCAACACGTCGCGGAGACCGCTGGCGGAACGGTCACGGGCCGTGCCGTCTCGCCGTGCTCCCGGTGCGTCGTCCAGTGCCATGAGTTGAGCGTGGCCAGGTCGGCGCCCGCCCGAGGGTGTCCGTCCCGATGTTGTGGACAGGAGCCGTCGTCCACAGGAACCCATTGCGCAGGAGCGCCCCGATGCTCGCGGCCTGCATCGGCGAACAGGAGGACAACTGGAGGAACCCCCGTTCAGCCGCGGACCTCCAGTGGTTCTCCAGTCCCTGTGGACCCACGGGGTCCCCACCTGTCGTCGGCCTACAGGAGAACGGCTTCAGAAGCGCGAGCGGCGCAGCTCGGTCAGCGACAACGGCGGACAACCGGGCATCGGCGGAGACGAAGTGGAGGCGGTCCCGGGAGACCGCTTGTCGGGGACGGGTCCGAACCCAGCCGCAGTACCGGAGCCGTCCACCGGCTGTCGCGGCGCCGGCCCTGCGCCAGCAGATGAAGGGCCTCCTTCGCTGGCAGGTGACGCGCCACCGGTGGCCGCTACCGGAGAACAACCGGAGACAGTCAGACAAATCTGGTTGTGAAGTGTCACCACCGGGCGCGAAATGGCGCCTTCTGTGGTGACGGCACCGCCACCGACGACCCTCGGAGCCAGCCATGCCCGACCCCACCGCCGACCACGAGCCCGAGTTGCTCACCATCACCGAGGCCGCGGACGTGCTCCGCGCCCCCGTCGCCACCCTCCGGTACTGGCGACACCTCGGCACCGGCCCGAACAGCTTCCGACTCGGCCGGCGCGTCCTCTACCGCCGCGCCGACCTACGAGCCTGGATCGACGCACAAGCAGACCAGTCCCCGAGCCGGTAGCCGCCGTACCTCCGGAGACCGGCTTGACGAGGCACAAGGCCACTCCCACTCCGAGCACACGGTGAGGCTTTGTGGCTACCCCCGCCGTGCGCCCTCCGGTCTTCGGTGCTCCCGCTCAGATCCTCATCGGTCGTCGGGACCGTCGGTGGACTCGTCACTGTCCAGGTCCTGACGAAGGTTCGGAGGCAACTCGAGAGCATACTTCTCGGCGAGCAGCATGGTTGCGCCGTAGTGGCGAGCCTGCTTCGCGATATCGCCGAGCACGTGGGCGTTGGTCCCCGCGCCGGCGAAGATAGCAACTAGCGGCATGCCCATCCGGGCGTTCTTCACAGGCACCCGGCCGCCGTCGCCGAGCCGCTTCATGAGCTTCTCCACCGCGGCCATGAGACGGTGATCATCGCGGAGCTTCTGGCTCCAGTTGACGCGGCCCTTGGCCGCGTCGAACGCCGCGGCTGCGCTCTTGACGGTCCCCGCCTTGGGCGCCTGGTTGCGGTAGGCGCGTACCACCATGCGATCGATCATGTGCCGCATGGCCGGGTCGGCAGCATCGAATCCGTACGCATAACAGACGCGGGTCGCGATGGCACCGCTGAGCACCTGCATCGCCACCATGTCGAGCGTGATCGCTGCCAGGCTACCGACGACGGGCACCGGGATCATGGCAAGCGCGCCGAAGCTCGCTCCCTGTCCCGCACCGAGCGTTCGCCAGCGGAGAACCATCCCGTGGGTGAACTCGTCCAGGAGTTCCAGGTCGAGAGCCTTCAGATCCTTCACGGAAGAGACGTCGCGGCCCTTGCTCTGATGGTGCTCGATCACCGCCTTCTGATCGGTCAGCTCGACGACCCAGTCATTGACGAGTTCCAGCACGTGGACGACGCCCTGAACCGTGGGCACGAGCGCAGCGTCGACCGCGGAACCCGCGATCTCCTTCACCTTCTCCGGCGTCGCATCAGCCATCGCGCGACCGGCCTTGGTGGCAGTCTCCTTGGTGGCCTGGGCGGTCGTCTCCAGGGCGGCCCTCATGCGCGGGGGTAGCAACTGCCGCCTCTGCCTGGCCTTCTTCTCCCAATGGGACTGCAGCTCGTCCCAACGCGCTCGCTCGTAGCGGGACATGAGGTTCGGGTCCGGACGGGTATCGATCACGTCGGAAGGCTAGGCGAGGAGCTGACAGAGGCGTACGGCGCCAGAGGGCACAAAGGCAAGTGACCTCCAGCGTGCTGGGTATCGACGGGCCGCGCGCGTCCGACGAGGACGTCACACAGGGACACGACGACTACACCCTCACCGTCGAAGAGCCAGATGCCACCTCCCATAGGCCCTGCTCTTTCACGTACCTGCAGTGCACGAGCCCCACGCGCAGGCAAGACTCGGGCCACCGCGGGAGTGGAACGGGAGGCACGGATGGCCACGGAGTGCATCGGGGAACGGCCACGACGCGAGCACGGCACCCGTAACCAGCGTGGTGAGGAGAAGGTGCAAGAGGCCGCAGCCACCGTGCTGAGGGGCGGGCTCGTGGACGGCGACTCAGCCTTCACCCCCGGCTCGCCGGTGTGGACTGCTGAGGCCGCCGCCGAACTCGAACGGGCCTTCGTGGACAATCCTGACGTCGGTCCAGGGAGCTTCCTGGAGAAGCTGCGGGGTCAGCTGGCCGGTTGCTCCCCGACCGCGCTCCAGCTCGCGGCAGAGCTGCAGTACCTGTCGGTCTTGCCGCTGGGCGACCTGAAGGTGGACACCAAGCGGGATCGCATCCGTCGTCCGCTCTCGATGATGACCGAGCCCGTCGCGGTGCCGCCCGAACTTGACGCGACTCTCAGCAGCGGGGTCTTCAACGGCGGCATGGGCTACAAGGTCCAGGTCTGGAACCAGTTCGGGGTCCTTATCTCCTTCGTCCGCGCCTGGACGGAGCTGCCCGCAGCGGAGCGCCAGCGACTGGCCTGCGACCCCTGGGCGTTCCGGGACCTGCTCCAGTCGACACCTGGTTCTAAGCCGGCCGGGCAGCGGCACGCCCTCGCCTACCTTGCCTTCCCCGACGTCTTCGAGCCGATCATCAACGACCAGCACAAGCGGAAGATCCGGTCCGCGTTCGCGGACGTCGTCGCACCGACCGGCGACCTGGACCGGGACCTGCTAGCGCTGCGCGACCATTTCGAGCAGGCGACCGGCGAGCCCTTCGACTGGTACCAGCCGCCGTACGGCGACAAATGGCTACCACCGCCCCAGGGCCAGAGCGCCACGGCAGCCGCCCCGTCCCGGAGGGCGTGGCTGGTCCGGGGGGCGAGTGTGCACGGTACGAGCCTGGTTCCCTCCTGGCTGGCGGAGGGCTGGATCAGCCTGGCCGCCACCCACCTGCCACCGGTCGAAGGCGGGACTGCTCACGAGGAGCTCAAGCGCCTCGTCGAGGAGAACTACGGGCACGTCTCGTACAGCCAGCGCGACCAGAAGGTCGACGAGCTCCACGCGTTCCTCAGCCGCATGCAGCCCGGCGACCTCGTGGCCACCACCGACAAGGGCGCTCTCTACGTCGGTGAGATCGACGGGGACCTCGAGTACCGGTCCGCGGAGGTGTCGTCCCGGCTCCGCAGGCCCGTCAGGTGGGACAACCCCGGGGAGGGCGTCGACTTCGCCGACCTGCCGGCCACGCTCAGCGCGAAGCTGCAGAGCCCACACGAGCTGCTCGACCTAACGGCCCAACTGGCCGAGCTGGAGGGGCTCGTCGACCGCAACGAGGCCGCTGCCCCTGTCACGACGTTCGTCCTGCGCGACGTGACTGACGAGTTGGCCGACGAGCTGCTGATTCCGCGCGCCTGGCTGCAGGAGTGCGTGGAGCTGCTGCGCGACCGGCCACAGCTCGTCCTCTACGGCCCGCCCGGAACGGGCAAGACCTACCTGGCGCAGAAGCTGGCCCGCCACCTCGCCGGCCCAGAGGGCACAACGCTCGTGCAGTTCCACCCCGCCTACAGCTACGAGGACTTCTTCGAGGGCTACCGCCCCGTCGCGGGTGAAGGCGGGACGGTCGGGTTCAAGCTCCGGCCCGGGCCGTTGCGACGAGTAGTCGACCAGGCGCTCCAGCATCCGGAGCAGCCGTTCGTTCTCATCATCGACGAGATCAACCGCGGCAACCTCGCTCGCATATTCGGTGAGCTCTACTTCCTGCTCGAGTACCGGGACGAGGCCATCGAGTTGCTTTACGCCTCGGGGGACGACAAGGCCTTCACGCTGCCGCCGAACGTGCTTGTCATCGGGACGATGAACACCGCCGACCGGTCCATCGCCCTGGTCGACGCGGCGATGCGGCGACGCTTCAACTTCCTCTCGCTGCACCCGGAGGAGGAGCCGATCCGCGCCCTGCTCGGCCGCTGGCTGGAGCGTGAGGGCAGGAAGGAAGAGGCGGCGCGACTGCTGACCGAGCTGAATCGGCGGATCACCGACCCCGAATTTAAGGTCGGGCCGTCTTACCTCATGCGCTCGGCGGCGCACCAGGACGGTGGTCTGGAACGGGTGTGGCGCACGGCGATCCTGCCGCTCCTGGAGGAGCACCACTTCGGGGACGGCGTGGACGTCCATCGTCGGTACGGCCTACCGGCCCTCCGCGCCGCTCTGGCTGGCAAGGACACCGGCGAGGAAGGCCAAAGCGGACAGCCAGCAGAGCTGGGAGAAGCCATTGGCTCCTGAGCGCCTGGAACTCGTGGAGCTGGGAGACGCCCAGGAAGTCCGGCTACCGAGCCCGGTGGCGGAGACGCTGTCGGCGTCAGGCGTCGTCACGGTGGAGCGCCTACTGCACGGCGACGGGTACCTCGTGCGACCGGCCAACCTGGTCGGGGTGGCGATAGTCGCTGGTATCGAGGTGTGGATCCGGCCCAAGGTCGCGATCGATCGGCTGCTCTTCCTCCTCGGTTATGCGCTGTCGGGCAGGAGGTGGCACGACGCTCCCGTCCCCCTCGCCGAGGAGCAGGACCTGCTGCCGGCCGTCGCTGAGGCCTTCGTGCGCCAGGCCGATCGCGCGCTCCGCCAGGGGGTCCTCCACGGATACCGCGAAGTCGAGGCAAGCCTCCCCGTGCTCCGTGGCCGCATCCGGGAGTCGGACCAACTCCGCAGGCGCTTCGGCTTCCCCGTGCCCTTGGAGGTTCGCTTCGACGAGTTCACCGTCGACATCGCCGAAAACCAGCTGCTCCTCACCGCCACGCGTCGCCTGCAACGCCTGCCACGGCTGTCGCGCGACGTTCGACACGGGCTCCTCCGCGTGGCCGGCCGCCTCGACGGAGTCACTCCGGCAGCGGCCGGGCGCCCCCTGCCAACCTGGCGGCCGACACGGCTCAACGCCCGATACCACGTCGCAGTGCGACTGGCAGAAATGGTGCTGCGCGCCACCTCCATGCAGCTGGCGCCGGGAGCTCTGCACGTCGACGGCTTCCTGGTCAACATGCCGCAGCTATTCGAGGACTTCGTGACCGTGGCGCTCGGCGAGGAAATCGAGCGGCGCGGCGGTCGGGCCCAGCGGCAAGCCCTCACCTGGCTGGACGAAGCGGACTCCGTGAGGATGAAGCCGGATCTCGTCTGGACGTCGGCAGCGGGCATCCCCCGCGGGGTCGTCGACGCGAAGTACAAGGCAGAGAAGCCCGCCGGCTTCCCGCAGGCCGACCTCTACCAGCTGCTGGCCTACTGCACCGCCCTGGAGTTGCCGGTCGGACACCTGGTCTACGCGAAGGGATCAGGGGAGACGGAACGACGGCACGTCATCCGCGGCAAGGGCGCGGAGATTGTGCAGCACGTCCTCGACCTGACCCAGACGCCCGACAGCCTCCTTCGCCAGGTGGAGCGAATCGCCACAGCAGTGGCCACGAGTGGTTCTGATTAGCGAACCCTCTGGACGACTGAACAGGAGATCAAGCGCCGCACCGATGCCATCGGCGTCTTCCCCACTCCGGAGGCCGTGCCCGGCGATGCCGACGCGACCCTGGTCGAGGTCCACCCCGAACGGCAGGGGGCCGACCGCCCCTAGCTACCCAAGGGCTCCATGGCACTGCTCACCAGGACCCCAGCCAGTCGAAGAAGTGGCCCAACTGGCACTAATCACGTCATAGTCACCACGCCACTGACCAACGCGGCGAGAACCACATCCACCACCCAGGGAGACCCACCCATCAAGACCCCGAATGTCACTGCGAGCTTGACATCTGAGACAGGTCACCAGGAGCAATTGTGGCAACGTACACGGCACTGTCCCGTTTCAGGGTGGCATTCTTTCAGCTACTGAGCGCATTGACCGTGGGATTCCTAATATTGGTGGTATACGACTGGGTCCCCCCTCTGAGACCCGCCAAGGAGTCTTTGCAGGTTATCCTTCCGGTGCTAGCCGCCGTCTTCGTCGCAGTCGCTCTCCTCCCTCGGCGGAGAACCACCCTGAAGCGCTCGCCCAGTGAACAGTCTTCACATCTGCGCCAATGGGAAGTGGGTGGCTTCACGGATGAGGCCGCAAGGCCGACCCTCGCGGCGTTTTTCGAGGCACTAGCACAACCGCCAGCCGCCCTATGGGTTACGGCCGAGAACTCGCAGATGGCTGTCGACTACGCAGTGACGACCGCTCAACGACTGCAGCGTCCCGTTGCCTTGGCTTCCAGGAGTCATGACGAAGGCCAGAACACCGGAGTTGAGGAAAGCTGGCGGGCAGCCGTTGCCACCTCGAAACGTAAAGCCAACCTGGAGTATGGCGACGGTGGCATCCTGATCCTGCTATTGGACGATGCTTACGCGTCGCGTTCTCTAGTCGCGGAGGCCGCCGACTGGTGGAGGCGCCACCCTGACCGAACGCTCCTAGTTGTGAGCAACGGCCGACCGCATCCGGATGACAAGCTACCCGGAATGCGATTACTGCAGCTGTCGGGGCCAGCTCGGGCGATCCCGATTGCCCTGCTTGTTCGAGCGACGAGGCCCTCGTTAGACGACTCCACATGGAAGCGCATCGAAAGCCGCGTAGGGCGTCTGATCCGTGAACTTCCACCCACGCCGATTCACATCTTTTCTAACCCCCTCCTTGCAACGGATATCCGATGGCACATGGACACCGCCGTTCGGGAGCTGAAGGCCACACACCCGGTCCTCTGGCTTGCTTGCGCCGGCGCGATAGTCGCGGCTTTCCTTGATATCGCCTCACCACAGCCATCCGGCCAAGCAATCGGCTATGCAGGGCTGGCGCTAGCCTTGGGGCTTGGCCCTGCTATTGCGCAACTGGCTTTCAGTTCGCTTACATGGTCGCTCCCCTACAGACCACTAAGCCATCGGTCCGCGCTCATCGGTGGCGCATCTATGGTCGCGCTCGGAGTCTTCGTCACGGGCTTGGACAATGTCGGTCTTGTTGTGCTGTTGGCCACATGGATTGCGGTTATTGCAAGATGCGGCCGAGTCGGTCATGTCTGGCGTAACCTTTCAGCTCAACCCGTCGCTTTGACGATCGGCGCGACTGTTACTTGGGTATGGATGTACGGAGTCGACACAGACATATCGGCCATCGTCGCAGGAACCTTCTCCTTCGCCCTCGCAGCCAACCCTCACTGGATCCCTTTTGCACCCGTCGGCTTTGTGCTCATTACACTCCTCGCCTTCACTGGCGATTTTTCCGTCTCTGGCGTCGTCGAGGAATTCTCTCCACCACTCACGGAGCAGCCAGTTCTCTATGTCGTAGCTTGCACGTCCCTCGTGGCGGCGACCTTCTCAGCTGTTCTGCTCGTCAGCTGCCGACCGACCGACACCCGACGTGTACACGCCGCGGGCGTTCAGGTCGTCACCCTCGCTATCACAGCTTTAACGCTATTGCCGTTGCTTGACAATATAGTCAACCGCCTGAGTCTTTCGGGGCGAGGACCGTGGGAGAGCTTCGCGTTCGCCGCTTTTGTTACGATAAGCGGAGTCTACGTCAGCTCGCGAAGTGACCAGACGTCCTGGCCGCAATCCTATGCCGCCACCCCCCTCCTAACGATGGTCGTCGTCGGCACGTCGACTATACATGGAAGCACTCCCCCATTGTCCGTAATGGGGGCGGCTTTGATTGTCGTATTAGTATTCATGCGCAGCGAGGGCGCATCAGAGTCGCTACGCCCGAGCTGTTCCGAGCTCGGACGGCTCCGTAGGGACCTGAGTGCCAAACTGGCCCCGATCGTCACGGCCATCACCCTTCCATGGGTCCTCATCCTCGGTTACGCCATCGGTTACGGACTCGTCGATGTGGCGAGGAGCGCGATACGTCTTGGCGAATCATCGTTCAGCTCTACCGCTTTCAATTCGACCACCGTATTTGGCTACGCCTTTGCCGGAGCCGTCGAGAGGGGTACATCGCAGGCCACTGCCGACCTATTAAGGACGAGCGCCCTTGCGCTGATCTTGGCGACGAGTGCCGGCGCAATTGCTGGATGGCGGGAGGCGCGACCAAATCACCGCCATGGCCGACTGTCTCTACGAATCATGCGACCGCCGGTGTTGGCCGGAGTGACACTAGTCGTCGCAAGCTTGATGCAAGACGGGGATGGCTCTTACGGAATCTATCCCTCGACCCGCGCCATTCTAGTCACCACAGCGACGGTGCTCATTTTTGGGGTCTTACTTCACGCCGCCAGGAAGCGCTTCGCAGATGCGGCCCAAGATAACCTTACCGTGACGCTGGCAGTGTGGCTCGTTCTGACGGGTAGCTTGCTCGGATTGGCTGCGATCGTCGCGCTCCTGACCTTAGGCCGCCCGCAGGACTTTCTACGCAGGGGGCTCGGGGACAGCGATTGGCGCGACTGGGCTATGGGCACGGCCGTCGCCGGCACGCTGCTGACCGCCTCCGCCGTGCTGGCCGGCGTTGAATCGGCCGCCATTTTGGGCATCGCCGCGTCTCCCGCGATTCTCTTAATTTTTCTTGCGAAGCGCGGTTCCGACGCCGACCCGGTGAGCACGTCGGTGAGACGAGTCGAGGCGGTGCGCCGCCTATTCCTTGTCGCCGCAGTCCTCCCCATTACTCTTGCCACGATACTAAGTTTGCCCTTCCTCGGGGATACGAGTTCTGTCGGCCTTCTGGCAGTGGCCGTCGGCGTCCCTATGTTATTTGGGCGAATAGCGATGGTCTGGTTCGACCTCGCACCGCAGACTCTTGCCCGCCAGTTGGGTTTTGATGCACGCCGCGACACTTGGGGTGGCTTTGCGAGGACGCTTCAGTTGATCCGCAACCTGGAGCGGGGCGGACACGTTCGTCTGCAGGGGATCATGATTCGACCGACAAGTCCTGCGCCGACAGAAGTGAGCCAGGGCCGACTCCGACGGCCGAATTCCTGATGCGAATCAAGCACTCGGCCGCTCGTTCACGGGCCTGGCCGGTCCTCGTAGAAGCCGGGTTCTGCGAACGCATCGACGATCGTGGCGATCGAGGTCTGCTAGAGGATGTTGGCCATTCAGAACCCGAGTAGGGGCGTTCGACCAGGTGCTAGACCAGCGTGTGCCGGCTCGCTTGCCGCACGATCGTGTCGCGCATCTCCTGCTTCGGGATCAACCGTTCATGCACGAAGCTCGCTGAGACCATCTCGCCCCGTCACGCGGTGAGGAAGCGCGGCGACACTCGTGGCCTCACCGCCGGTTGGCGCACGTCGCGGCCACGACGCTGCGCCCACGCCCGTCCCGGTTCGGCGGCAGACTTCGTCTGCGGCACAGAGATCTCGGTCGTCGACACGACCCTGCCCCGTTCGTGGCCACCACCCGCAACGTGTCCCGCGTCGAGATCGCGACACCCGGCGGCTCGGGCGCCGTGACCCTGCCCTGATGAGGAAGGCGGTCGCAAACATGTCCGGGGTGATGGCTCGCCTGGGCCGACCGCCAACGGGATAGCTAGTCGAGAGAGTGCGTCACCAAGCCGTTGAGCTGGTCGCGGGGCTGCACGGCGTCCACGTAAGTGGCGTACAGCCGCGTGAGCAGCATGAGAAACGTAACCGCGAGATAGGCACTGGCCCCGATCGAGAGCGCCGCGGGGAGCCCGATCAGCGGGTCGTCGGCCCGATCGGCGATGTTCATCCCGACGACCAGGAGGACCGCGTTCACGAGGCAGGCGAGGGTGGCCGCCAGCAGGTGCGCGACGCTCTCGTCGAGGAGGTCCTTCGCCCGCTGCTGAGACGCACCGGAGTGCGGGACGCGATCCTGCAGCCGTAGGCGCACTGTCGCGAGGATTCCGAAGGCGCTGAGCAGTGCGCCGGCCAGCAGGGAGACCCCAGCGAGCAGGGCTTCCGGCGCAGCAAGGCGCCAGTCCCAGATCAAGGCCGGGACGAAGAGCAGGGCGGCACCCCACGCGAACCCTCGAGCGCCCCAGTCACCCGTGCCGTCGGGCCGGTCCGCGCGCGTCAACGCCTTCCGATGCGCGCGAAGGATCGGCGAGGGGTTGAGCCGATCGAGGGTCACCCGTACCTCCCGAACTCCAAGTCGACGTGCGCGGGCCACTCGAGGCCCGCTTCGTCCGCCGGGAGGATGGAGCCGAGGCGCACGACGTTCCCCCGGACGGCGCGGTAGAACGCTACCGCCGGACTACGACGGTCGGCGGGGGTCTGGTCGTAGGTGAAGAGCTCGGTGAGGCGGCTCGGCTTTAAAGGGCGGGCTCCCGAGCCAGGGACCGCGATCTGTCCGTCGTCGAACTGGATGCCCTCGAGGTCGGGTGATATGAGAGCGGCCAGTTGCTGAGCCCCTTCGGCGTCCGAAGTCGGCGGGGCGTCACTACCTTCGACGGCCCGCCAGCCGAGGACCAGGTTCCGGACGTCGTCGATTTTGGTCTCGCGGACGCTGGGGGCGGTGACCGTGTAGGCCCGCTGCCGAGCGCCGCGACCAGCGCCAAAGCCCTTCCTGACGAGCGTAATAGCACCGAATTGTCCCTGCTTGAGCAGCCGGTCGAGGTTCTCGGGATCGGTGACCTGCCGACCGATCAGTCGCCACCAGGGAACGGTGGGCTGTCCACTCGTGGGCGCCGGCCCCTGCTCGGCCAGCTCGCGGGATCGCTGCCCCAGCCACTTGAGGAGAAGATCGACTGGAGCGGCCCGGTTGACCTCCTCGATGGCGAGCACGGCGGTCCTGCCCTCGTCGGGCAGGTTGAAGACGAAGCGGTACCAGTCGGAGACGGCGAGCCCACTGAGCGGGACGTCCGAGGTGGCCTCGTCGCCCATGGCGATGTCGAAGGTGCCGTAGCGCCCACGACGGACGATCCCGACGATCAGGCCCTCGACCTCGCGGAAAGCCTCAATGCGGAACGCTGTGTCGCCGATGAGGTCCTTCTTGACGGGCTCGTCGTCGCCCAGCTCGACGCCAGCACCCTCGGCCGTCTGCACCTTGGGCTGGCCAACCAGCTTGAAACCCTTGAGGTCGGTGAGCAGCTCGATGAGGACCTCGCGGAAGTGCCGCGGTTCGGTCGGCGTCACCCCCGCCTGCTGGAACGGCACCTTCGCCTGCTTGGTGCCTCGCCGAAGGGTCACCTCGTAGAGGCGGAAGCCGTAATGCGTCATCTACCCCCGCTCCCCCCGGTCTCCAGCAGCTTGCGCGAAGTCTAGGGACCACTCCTCCGATCCGGCTCCCTCGCGGTCCGGATCCGGAGGCGATGGCCTCGGGCCACCGGGGTAGTCAGACCTCGGCGCGCTCCACCGCGAGGTGCTCGCTGATCGCGGCATGCGCTGGCGCAACGCCTCGTCCTCCCGGGTGCGCTTCCACTCCCGGTACAGGGCGTCGCTCTGCACGGCGTGCCGGCGCTGCGCCGCCGGGGCGGTGTCCGCCAGCCCGTCGGGCTGGACGAGCTCACTGCGGCAGGTGCCGTCATGCAGACGCGGCAGGTGCCGTCGTGCAGACACCGTCGCGTCGGCCGAACCGGTGCACGCACGGGACGCCGCGGGTGATGCGGACGACGCGGCCATCGCACTGCCGCGGCCGCCGGGTGTCGCCGCCGGTCTCGATGACTACCTGGTCGCCTGGCTGCAGGGCGGCGAGCTGGTCGGTCAAACCGGTTGTCGGCGCTCATCGTGGACTGCTGTCCTGGGCCTCCTCGGCCGGCTGCGGGGACGGCCTCGATGGTCCGAGACGGCCTCAGCAGTGGCGTTCATCGCCCGACCTCAGTCCGCAGCCAGTCCGCAGCCAGTCCGCAATTCAGCCAATCCCGACCGTCGGAGATCAGCGGCACCCAACACAAAGTCACAGCTCAGCAGCCTGTCTCAACGATTACCGGTCCTTGTCGAACACCGCGGATCAGTACGACAACTACCGGTGACCTGATGGAACGGCCCCCTCGCAGGGACCCGCGGCGCGCAGAGCGTGGCGTGGGGAGCGAGGGGGCCCTTCTACCGGCCGAGCTCGCGGGCCATCTGCTCCAGCCGGGCGATCCGCTGCGGCATGGGCGGGTGGCTGGCGAACAGCGACGCCATGCCCGCCCCGCGGAACGGGTTCGCGATCATCAGGTGGCTCTGGGTGACCAGCCGGTCGTCCTGCGGCAGCGGCCGGGCCGCCGTCCCCCGCTCGATCACCCGCAGCGCGTCGGCCAGCGCGAGCGGGTCCTGCGACAGCTGGGCGCCCGAGGCGTCGGCCTGGTACTCCCGGCTGCGGCTGATCGCCATCTGCACCACGCCGGCGGCGATCGGCCCGAGGAGCATCAGCAGCAGGCCGCCGAGGGCGTTGCCGCCGCCGCGGTCGTCGGACCGGCCGCCGAGCAGCGAGGCGAACATCGCCATGTGGGCCAGGTAGGTGATCACCGTGGCCATGGCGCCGGCCACCGAGCTGATCAGGATGTCGCGGTTGTAGACGTGCGACAGCTCGTGCGCGAGCACCCCGCGCAGCTGGCGCCGGTCGAGCAGCTCGAGGATGCCCTGGGTGACGCAGACGGCCGCGTGGCGCGGGTTGCGGCCGGTGGCGAACGCGTTGGGCTGGTTCGTCGGGCTCACGTAGAGACGGGGCATGGGCTGCCGCGCCTCCGTCGCGAGCTCGCGCACGATCGCGTACAGCTGCGGCGCCTGCGTCTCGGTCACCGGGAAGGCCCGCATCGCGCGCAGGGCCAGCTTGTCCGAGTTGAAGTACGCGAAGCCGTTCACCCCGAGGGCGACCACCAGCGCGATGAACAGCCCGCCGTTGCCGCCGATCGCGTAGCCGGCGGCGAGGATCAGCCCGCCCATGGCGCCCAGGAGGACGGCGGTCTTCAGTCCGTTGTTCCAGCGCTGCACGTCCGGTCCAACGCCGTCCCGGGAGCGCCCGTTCCCGGACGACGGACGTGCCCTCCCCCGGCGGAATGACCGCGCCACCGCAGCGGTTCCTCCTTCTGGACGCGGTGACATCTCGCCGCTGCGGCGTGTCCGGTTGCACATCCCGGCCGTGTACACGCGCACGTAACCTCGCCCGGTGGAGGTAGACCGCTGATGACAGGCACCAACCCGACCGTCGCGCCGTCGAGCTCGAACGGCGCCCCGGCCACCCCGGTGTCCGGTTCCGCTCCCGGTGGGCTCGTCAAGAGTGTCGTGGAGCTCGACCGCGTCGTCATCCGGCTGGCCGGTGACTCCGGCGACGGCATGCAGCTGACCGGCAACCGGTTCACCAGCGAGACGGCGTCGTTCGGCAACGACCTCAAGACGCTGCCGAACTTCCCCGCCGAGATCCGCGCGCCGACGGGGACCCTGCCGGGCGTCAGCTCCTTCCAGCTGCAGTTCGCCGACCACGACGTCATGACGCCGGGTGACGCCCCGGACGTGCTCGTGGCGATGAACCCGGCTGCGCTCAAGGCCAACCTCGGCGAACTGCCCGGCGGCGGCCTGCTGATCGTCGACTCCGACGAGTTCACCCCGCGCAACCTGGCGAAGGTCGGCTACGCGACCAACCCGCTGGAGGACGGCTCGCTCGAGGGGTGGCAGACCGTCAGCGTCCCGCTGACCTCGATGACCCTCGACGCGCTCGCCGACTCGGGCCTCGGCAAGAAGGAGGCCGAGCGCAGCAAGAACATGTTCACCCTCGGCCTGCTGAGCTGGATGTACCACCGGCCCACCGAGGGCACGGTCCGCTTCCTCGAGCGCCAGTTCCGCCGCAAGCCGGAGATCGCCGCGGCGAACATCGCCGCGTTCCGCGCCGGCTACAACTACGGCGACACCACCGAGGCCTTCGCCGTCTCCTACGAGATCAAGCCCGCCCCGATGAAGCCGGGCCGCTACCGGAACATCTCCGGCAACCAGGCGCTCGCCCTCGGCCTCGTCGCCGCCGGCCAGCGCTCGGGGCTCCCGGTGTTCCTCGGCGCGTACCCGATCACCCCGGCGTCGGACATCCTCCACGAGCTGTCCCGGCACAAGGCCTTCGGCGTGCGCACCTTCCAGGCCGAGGACGAGATCGCCGGCATCGGTGCGGCCCTCGGCGCCTCCTTCGGCGGCGCGCTGGGCATCACGACGACGTCGGGCCCCGGTGTGGCGCTCAAGGCCGAGACCATCGGCCTGGCGGTCATGACCGAGCTGCCGCTGGTCATCGTCGACGTCCAGCGCGGTGGCCCCTCCACCGGCCTGCCGACGAAGACCGAGCAGTCGGACCTGCTGCAGGCGATGTTCGGCCGCAACGGCGAGGCCCCGATCCCGGTCATCGCCCCGCGCTCCCCCGGTGACTGCTTCGACGCCGCCGTGGAGGCCGCGCGGATCGCGCTCGCCTACCGGACGCCGGTCATGCTGCTGTCGGACGGCTACCTCGCCAACGGCGCCGAGCCGTGGGCGATCCCGGACGCCGACTCGCTGCCCGACCTCACCGGGTCGGTGGCCTTCGCCACCGAGCCCAACGGCGAGGACGGCGAGTTCCTCCCCTACCTGCGCGACCCCGAGACCCTGGCGCGCGCCTGGGCGATCCCGGGCACCGCGGGCATGCAGCACCGGATCGGCGGGCTGGAGAAGGCCGACAGGACCGGCAACATCTCCTACGACCCGGCCAACCACGACTTCATGACCCGCACCCGGCAGGCGAAGATCGACGGCATCGCCGCGTCGATCCCGGCCACCGACGTCGACGACCCCGACGGCGACGCGCGCGTCGCCGTCATCGGGTGGGGCTCCACCTACGGCCCGATCGGCGCCGCCTGCCGGCGGATCCGGAGCTCCGGCCGGAAGGTCGCCCAGCTCCACCTGCGGCACATCAACCCGTTCCCCGCCGACCTCGGCGAGGTGCTGGCCCGGTACGACCGGGTCATCTGCCCGGAGATGAACCTCGGGCAGCTGGCCCTGCTGCTGCGCGCGAAGTACCTGGTGGACGTGCAGAGCCACACCCAGGTGCGCGGGCTGCCCTTCCGCGCGGCCGAGCTGGCCGCGGTGATCCAGGACGCCATCGACAGCACCACCGCACCCCTGAACGGAGCACCGCAGTGACCACCGTCGAACTCGGCATGCCGGACGCACCGACCCCCATCGACGCCGCCATCGCCCGCTCGCTCGAGCAGCACGGCCCCAAGCAGACCGAGCTCAAGGGCAAGGACTTCAAGACCGACCAGGAGGTCCGCTGGTGCCCCGGCTGCGGTGACTACGTCATCCTGAACGCGGTCCAGAGCTTCCTGCCGAGCCTGGGCATCGCCCGCGAGGACATGGTCATCGTGTCGGGCATCGGCTGCTCGTCGCGCTTCCCGTACTACATGAACACCTACGGGATGCACTCGATCCACGGCCGCGCCCCGGCGATCGCGACCGGCCTCGCCGCCTCACGCCCCGACCTCTCGGTGTGGGTCGTCACCGGCGACGGCGACGCGCTCTCCATCGGCGGCAACCACCTGATCCACGCGCTGCGGCGGAACGTCAACATGACGATCCTGCTGTTCAACAACCGGATCTACGGGCTCACCAAGGGCCAGTACTCGCCCACCTCCGAGGTCGGGAAGGTCACCAAGTCCACGCCGATGGGCTCGCTGGACCACCCGTTCAACCCGGTGTCGCTCGCCATCGGCGCGGACGCCACCTTCGTCGGCCGGGCGATGGACTCCGACCGCAAGGGCCTCACCGAGGTGCTGCGGCAGGCCGCGGAGCACCAGGGCACCTCGCTGGTGGAGATCTACCAGAACTGCAACATCTTCAACGACGGCGCGTTCGAGCTGCTGAAGGACCCGGCGACGGGCCCGATGTGGACGATCCCGCTCGTCCACGGCGAGCCGCTGGTGTTCGGCCCGGACGGCGCCTCGTGCGTGGTCCGCGACGACTTCGGGGGGCTGCGCATCGCCGAGACCAACCAGGTCGACGCGAGCGAGATCGTGGTGCACGACGCGACCCGCGAGGACCCGTCCTACGCGTTCGCGCTGTCCCGGCTGTCCACGCAGGACCTCCGGTACACCCCGATGGGCGTGTTCCGGAAGGTGGCGAAGCCGAGCTACGAGGCGATGATGTCCGAGCAGCTGCACGAGGCCCGGCTGCAGGGCCCCGGCGACCTCGACGCCCTGCTGGCCGGTGGGGACACCTGGGAGGTCAAGGCCTAGGAGGACCCCGTTCCGCGCGCACGGCCCGCCTCCCGCCCGGGAGGCGGGCCGTGCTGCGTCCGGGGCGGATCAGCGCCGGCCGTTCTCCCGCAGCACGTCGGTGAGCACCGGCAGGGCCCGGTGGAGCTGCTCCCGCGTCGGCGCGGCGAAGCCGAGCACCAGCCCGGCCCGGCCACCGTCCACCAGCGCGTGCCGGGCCAGCCCGTCGACGGCGATCCCCCGCGCCGCGGCCGCCGCGCGCACCGCCTCCTCCGCGGCGGTGCCGGGCAGCGGCACGAGGACGTGCGCCCCGGCGGCGTCCCCCTCCACCCGGCACCCGGCCGCCGCGACCGCGGCCCGCACCTCGCCCGCCCGCGCGACCAGTTCACGGCGCAGGCGGCGCAGATGCCGGGCGAGGTCCCCGGAGGCCGTGAACCCCGCGAAGACCCGCTGACCGGCGCGCGCGGGCCGGGTGCCGGTGGCGGTGCGGCGGAGCAGCAGCTCCGCCCGCAGCGGTTCGGGCGCCACCATCCAGCCGACGCCGAGGGTGGGGCTGAGGATCTTGCTCGTCGTGCCCAGGTGCACCACGACGTCAGGCCCCAGCGCGCCCAGCAGCGGCAGCGGGGCGACGTCGTAGCGCAGCTCCCCGTCGTAGTCGTCCTCCAGCACCCACCACCCCTCGGCGCGGGCCCGGGCGACCAGCGCGAGCCGGCGCGCGGCCGACATCCGGCGGCCGAGCGGGTACTGGTGGGCCGGCGTGCAGTAGACGGCGGCCACCCCGGACGGGAGCGCGTCGACGACCAGGCCGTCGTCGTCGACCGCGGCCGGGACGACCTCGACGCCGGCATCGCGCAGCGCACCGACGACGCGCTGGTAGCCAGGGTGCTCGACCGCCACCCGGCTGCCCGGCGGCAGCGCGCGCGCCACCTCCCCCACCGCCGCCGAGGTGCCGGCGGTGGCCAGCACCTCCTCCGGGCCGGCGGCCAGGCCTCGGTGCCGCAGGAGGTGCTCACCCACCGCCGATCGGAACGCGGGGTCACCGGCGGCGTCCGGGCGGGCGTCGGGCGCCTCGTCGCCCGCGGCCCGCCAGGCCCGCCGCCAAGCCGCCCGGTCGAGGACCTGCAGGCACGGCGACCCCGCCCGCAGGTCGACCAGCGCCGGTGCGGCCGGCGAGCGGACGGCCGGAGCGGGAGCCGCCGCGGGCGCCGCCGTCACCGCGCCGAGGACGTACGTGCCCGCGCCCCGGCGTCCGCCGAGCCATCCC
Source organism: Blastococcus sp. SYSU DS0552 (assembly GCF_054050815.1). Classification (NCBI taxonomy): domain Bacteria; kingdom Bacillati; phylum Actinomycetota; class Actinomycetes; order Geodermatophilales; family Geodermatophilaceae; genus Blastococcus; species Blastococcus sp. SYSU DS0552. The sequence continues at coordinate 188,507 of NZ_JBJHAB010000004.1, read as the reverse complement.
TCGGCCAGCAGCTGGTCGTAGGCGGCGACGGTCACCGTGCGGCTCACCCGCAGCGCCGCGGCGAACGCCCGCGTCGACGGCAGCCGGTCACCGGGGCGCAGCGTGCCGTCGGCGGCGGCGGTGCGCAGCGCCTCGGCCAGCTGGACCGACAGCGGCGTGCCCGAGCTGCGGTCGAGCAGCACCGGGGGGAGGTCGACCACGGTGCTCCTGCCGCCGACGAAGTGGACTGCCGGGAATCTAGCGGATTGGTCGTTCCGGAGGACCACCTGCGCCGTCCAGGATCGACGTCGTGGACACCGCCCCGCCGCTCTCCCCCACCGACCGCAGCACCGTCCGCCGGGGCGCGAAGCGTGCCCGCACCGACCGGGCCGACCTCTACGCCGTGCTCGACGCCGGCCTGATCGGCCATCTCGGCGTGCAGCTGGGCGACGCCCCGGTCGTGCTGCCGACGGGCTACGGCCGGCGCGGGGACACCCTCTACCTGCACGGCTCGACGGGGGCCGCGACGCTGCGGGGCGCGGCCGCCGGCGCGCCGGTCTGCTTCACCGTGACCCACCTGGACGGGATCGTCTACGCGCGCTCGGCCTTCCACCACTCGGTCAACTACCGCTGCGCGGTCGTGCACGGGCGGGCCCGCCTGGTGCAGGACCCGGACGAGCGGCTGCTCGGCCTGGAGGTGCTCACCGAGCACCTGGCGCCCGGATCCTGGACGGCGACCCGCCGGCCCGACCGCAGGGAGCTGGCCGCCACCGCGGTGCTGGCCCTCGACCTCGCCGAGGCGAGCGTGAAGATCCGCACCGGCCCGCCGGGGGACGACGAGCGCGACATCGAGGGCGCGGCGGCCCCGGACCCGGTGTGGGCCGGCGTCCTGCCCATCCGGACGGTGCTGGGCGAGCCGGAGCCCTGCCCCCTGCTGCCCGCCGGGACCACCGTCCCCCTGCGGGTGACCGGCCGGGTCCTCAGCCCTGCGGGGTGACGCGGAGCAGCTGGTCCCGGCCGCCGCCGTTGTCGGTGGTCACGTACAGCGCACCGTCGGTGCCGTGCTCGACGGTGCGGATGCGCCCGTAGGTGCCGTCCAGCTCGGGCAGCCGGAACTGCTCGACGAGGGCGCCGGCCTCGTCCAGGCGCAGCGCCAGCACGTGCTGCCCGCGCAGCGCACCGAGCAGGAGCAGCCCGTCGTAGTCGCCCCACTGGTCCCCGTCGAGGAACGTGCCGTCGCTCGGGGCGATGGGCGGGGCGCCCGAGTCCCAGACCGCCGGGACCGCCCCCTCGATCTCCGGGTCGGTCATCGGCACGCTCTCGTCGTAGCCCCCGCCGCCCACGGGGTCCCAGCCGTAGTTGGCGCCGGGGCGCAGCAGGTTGACCTCGTCGTTCCGGTCGGGCCCGTGCTCGACCGAGTAGACCTGATCCGTGCCCGGCCGCCGGGCCAGGCCCTGGACGTTGCGGTGCCCGTAGGTCCAGATCAGGTCGGCCGCACCGTCGTCCGGAGCGACGAAGGGGTTGTCCGGTGGAGCCTGGCCGGTGGCGGGGTCGGCGCGGAGCACCTTGCCGGCCAGCGAGCCGAGGTCCTGGGGGTGGGTGCCGACCGCGTTGTCCCCGGTGCCGACCAACAGCGCGCCGTCCGGCCCGAGCTCGAGCCGGCAGCCGCCGTGCCGGCCGCTGCGCTCGTTGAGCGGGATGCCGCCGATCAGCGGGTCGTCGACCCGGGTGGCGGACGACCAGTCGCCCGCCACCGTCCAGGCGACGACGCCGATGAACCCCTCCCGATCCCCCTGGCACGTGTAGAACCGCCGGTTCCCGGCGAACGCCGGGTCCAGCGCCAGGCCCATCAGGCCGGTCTCCCCCGCCACGAACAGGTCACCGAGGTCGGCCTGCACCTCCCGCACGGTGCCGTCCGGGAGCACCGCCGTGAAGCCGCCCGCGCGTTCGTCGAGCAGCAGGGTGCCGTCCTCGCTCTGGGCGACGTCCCAGGGGTGGTCGAGCCCGTCGGCCACCACCTCGACCCGCAGCGACGGAGCACCGGTGGGAGCCGAGGTGGTCGGGGGCGTCGAGACCGAGCCGGCGTCCTCCTCCGACCCGCCCGAGCACGCCGCGAGCAGGAGGGCGGCCCCCATGCAGCAGAAGGACCTCGCCCCTCTCACCCCTCGCACGCTCCGGGCGAGCCTTCGGACGAGCCCGCGCTCGCCGACTTCGGAGGGCATGGGGGTCCTTCCGCTAGCTGGTGCGCGTGACCACGTAGTCGCACAGCGCCGAGAGCGCGTCGCGCACCTCACCGGCCGGGACGTCGTCCAGCCGGCCGCGCGCCCGGTCGGCGTACTCGCGCAGCACGTCGGTGGCGCGTGCCAGCGACCGGGAGGACCGGAGCAGCGCGAGCGCCTCGGCGTGCTCGGCGTCGTCGGTGACCGGGCCGGCGACCAGCTCGCGGAGCCGAGCCTCCGCGGGGTCGTCGCCGGCCAGCGCGAACAGCACCGGCAGGGTGGCGATCCCCTCGCGGAGGTCGGTGCCCGGCGACTTCCCGGAGACGTCGTCGGTGCTGACGATGTCGATCAGGTCGTCGGAGATCTGGAAGGCGACGCCGACCTCCTCGCCGAACTCGGTCAGCGCCGCCACGAGGTCGTCGTCCACGCCGGAGAAGGAGGCCCCGAAACGGGCCGACGTCGCCACCAGCGAGCCGGTCTTGTCGGCGAGCACCTGCAGGTAGTGGGCGATCGCGTCGTCGCCGGGCTGGGCGCCGACGGTCTCCTTGATCTGCCCGGTGACCAGGCGCTCGAAGGTCCGCGCCTGGACCCGCACGGCCTCGGGACCCAGGTCGGCGAGGATGTCCGACGCCCGGGCGAAGAGCAGGTCGCCGGTCAGGATGGCGATGCTGTTGCTCCACCGGCTGTTCGCGCTGGGGGCGCCCCGGCGCACGGCGGCCTCGTCCATGACGTCGTCGTGGTACAGCGTGGCGAGGTGGGTGAGCTCGCAGACCACGGCGCCCTGCGTGACCTCCGCGGCGGACGGATCGCCCAGCTGGGCGGCCAGGAGCGCCAGCATCGGCCGGAACCGCTTGCCGCCGGCGGCCATGAGGTGACCGGCGGCCTCCCGCACGAACGGGTGCTCGCTGCCCACGGCGACGGCCAGCTCGGCCTCCACCCGGGCCAGCCCGTCGGCCAGCGCCTCCCCGAGGTCGCCCTCGGGGAGCCAGGGGCCGATGGTCGACGCCGGGGTGGAGATCCGGTGCCAGACCTCGGTGGGGGTGCCGTCGGCTGCAGCACGGGCTCCGGTCATATCAACCGACGAATCTAGCCGCCTGCTCGGCGAGGTCGAGCACCGCCCCGGGCAGGATGCCGAGCGCGAGGGTCACGGCCGCGGTCACCGCGAGCACGATCGTCGTCGGGAGCCCGGGCACCCCCACCGTCGGGCCGTCGGCGACCGGCTCGGAGAAGTACATGAGCACGATGACCCGGAGGTAGAAGAAGGCCGCCACCGCGCTGGCCAGCAGCGCCACCAGCGCCAGCGGCCAGGCGCCCTGCTCGATCGCGGCGCGGAAGACCGCGAACTTGCCGGTGAACCCGGCGGTGAGCGGGATCCCGGCCAGCGCCAGCAGGAAGAGGGTCATGATCGCGGCCGTGACGGGGGAGCGCGCGCCCAGCCCCGCCCACTGCGACAGGTGGCTCGCCTCGCCGTCGCCGTCCCGCACGAGGGTCAGGACGGCGAAGGCGCCGAGCGTGGTGATGCCGTAGGCCAGCAGGTAGAACATCGTGGCGGACAGGCCGGAGCCGCCGCCGTCGGCGCCGAGGCCGATGACGCCGGTGAGCAGGAAGCCGGCGTGCGCCACCGAGGAGTAGGCGAGCATGCGCTTGAGGTCGGTCTGGGTCAGCCCGAGGATCGCGCCCACGACCATGGAGACGATGGCCGCGGCGTAGATCAGCGGCCGCCAGGTCCACTCCACGGGGCCGAACGCGACGTAGAGCAGGCGCAGGATCGCGCCGAAGGCCGCAACCTTGGTGCAGGCCGCCATGAAGGCGGTGACCGGCGTCGGGGCGCCCTGGTAGACGTCGGGCGTCCAGGCGTGGAACGGCGCCACGCTGGCCTTGAAGAGCAGGCCGACGACCAGCAGCGCCAGGCCCAGGACCAGCAGGACACCGCCGCCGTCCACGGTCGCGACGTCCCGGATGTCGCTGAGCCGGACGCTGCCGACCGCGCCGTAGACCAGCGCCAGGCCGTACAGGAAGAACGCCGAGGCGAAGGCGCCCAGCAGGAAGTACTTGACCGCCGCCTCCTGGGAGAGCAGCCGGCGCCGCCGGGCCATCCCGCTGATCAGGTACAGCGGCAGGCTGAGCACCTCCAGCGCCACGAACATGACCAGCAGGTCGTTCGCCGCGACGAACAGCATCATGCCGCCGAGCGCGAAGGTGGCCAGCGGGTAGACCTCGGTCTGCACCCGGGGCACCGTGGCCAGCTCCCGGTCGCGCGGGCTGCCCGCGGGGACGGCGGCGCTGACGACGAACGCCGACCGCGCCGGATCGAGCGCGCGCTCGGCGAACAGCAGGACCGACAGCGCACCCAGGCCGGCGATGGTCGCCTGCAGGAAGAGCGCCGGGTCGTCGACCGCCAGCGCGCCACCGGCGGTGACCTCGGGCTCGCGGGCCCAGGCGACGATCAGGACGGCGAGGAGGGCGCCGACGGTGCCGACCAGCGCGAGCGCCACCTGGGCCGCGTGGCGCCGGTCCCGCGGCACGAAGGCCTCCACCAGGATCCCGGCGCACGCCGCGCCGAACACGACCAGCAGCGGGGCCAGCGCGGCCCAGGAGAGGTCGGGTGCCTCGATCATCGGTCGGTCCCTCCGGAGGCGCCCAGGTCACCCAGGGTGGCGACGACGGCCGGTTCGATCAGGTCGATCAGCGGCTGCGGGTACACACCCAGGCCGATGATCAGCGCCACCAGCGGCACGACGACGGCCAGCTCGCGCCGGTCGAGGTCGAGCACCCGCAGGGAGCGGCGCGGGGCGGTCCGCGGGGCGGTCAGCGTGGCGGTGGCTCCCCCACCGACCGCCACCGGTTCGGCGGGGTCCTCCTGCAGCAGCACGCCACGGGGCGGACCGTGCATGGTGCGCTGGTACATGAGCAGCACGTAGAGCGCCGCCAGGACGATGCCGACCGTCGCCAGCACGGTGAACACCGGCCGCTCGGGGAACGAGCCGATCAGCACGAGGAACTCGCTGACGAAGCTGTTGGTGCCCGGCAGGGCCAGCGACGCGAGCCCGGCCACCAGGAAGGCGCCGGCCAGCAGCGGGGCCTTCGCGGCGACGCCGCCGTAGTCGGCGATCCGGCGGGAGCCCCCACGGGCGATGAGCATGCCGACGACGAGGAACAGCAGCCCGGTCGCCAGGCCGTGGTTGACCATGTAGAGCACCGCGCCGGTGCCGGCCTCGGTGGTGAAGGCGAAGATGCCCAGCGCGATGAAGCCGAAGTGCGAGATCGAGGTGTAGGAGACCAGCCGCTTCATGTCGCTCTGGCCCATCGCCAGCAGCGCCGCGTAGAGGATGCCGACCACCGCCAGGACCAGCACGAACGGGGCGAACTCCCGCGACGCGTCGGGGAACAGCGGCAGGCAGTAGCGCAGGAAGCCGAAGGTGCCGACCTTGTCCAGGACGCCGACCAGCAGCACCGCCCCGCCGATCGGGGCCTCGGCACCGGAGTCGGGCAGCCAGGTGTGGAAGGGCACCAGCGGCGCCTTGATGGCGAAGGCGACGAAGAAGCCGAGGAACAGCAACCGCTGGACGTCGGGGTCGATGTCGAGCTGCCGGAGCGCGTCGAACGCGAAGGTCCCCTCGCCGAGCGCGCCGCTGCTGACCACGTACAGGCCGATGACCGAGGCGAGCATCACCAGCCCGCCGACCAGGCTGTAGACGAAGAACTTGACCGCCGCGTACTGCCGGCGCGGCCCGCCGAAGCTGCCGATCAGGAAGTACATCGGGACGAGCATCGCCTCGAAGAAGACGTAGAACAGCAGCACGTCGGTGGCGACGAAGACGCCGACCATCATCGCCTCGAGCAGCAGCAGCCAGGCGAAGAAGACCCGCACCGGGCGGCGGCCGCCGTCGGCCTCGTGCCAGGAGGCGGCGACCACCAGGGGCACCAGGACGCCGACGAGCAGCACCATCACCAGGGCGATGCCGTCGACCCCCAGCGCGAACTCCGACCCGAAGTCGGGGATCCAGGAGACCGCCGTCGTCAGCTGGAACCGCGGGCCGCCGGCGTCGAACGCGAGCGTCGTGAGCACGGCCAGCACCAGCACGACCAGGCTGACGGCGAGGGTCACCTGCTTGGCGAGCAGGTCGCGCCCGCGCGGCAGGGCGGCCACCGCCGCGGCGCCGACGGCCGGCACGGCGATCATCGCCAGCAGCCAGGGGAAGTCGCTCACCGCAGCACGTCCTTTCCGGGGCACCGGTCGGCGCTCGAAACCATGTGTTCGCTTCCGCGGGACGGCCCGCTCATCCGGACGTCACCGCCAGCAGCGCGCCCGCGACCACGACGGCGCCGCCGAGCATGCCGAGGGCGTAGCTGCGCACGAAGCCGGTCTGCAGCCGGCCCAGCCGGGACGACGAGCCGCCCAGGCCCGCGGCCAGGCCGTTGACGGCGCCGTCGACGCCGCGGTTGTCGAGCCAGACCAGGGCGCGGGTGAGCCACTGCCCCGGCCGCATGAACAGCGACTCGTTCACCGCGTCGGCGTAGAGGCCGTTGCGGGCCGCGCGGGTGACCGGGGAGACCCGGACCGGCGCGGTCACCGGCACCTCGCGGCGGCCGACGAACAGCCAGGCGACCAGCACGCCGAGCAGCATCACGACCGTCACCACCAGGCCGATGACCGCCGGGGCCACCACGTGGGCGGCCTCCGCCGGCTCGCCGAAGACCGGCTCCAGCCAGCCCGACAGGGGGAACACCGACACCAGCAGGCCACCGGCGGCGACCGAGCCGACGGCGAGCACCACCATCGGCGCGGTCATCACCGGGGGTGCCTCGTGCGGGTGGACGCCCTCCTCCCAGCGGGGCCGGCCGAAGAAGGTCATGAGCATCAGCCGGGTCATGTAGAAGGCGGTGAGCCCCGCGCCCAGCACGGCGACCCCGCCGAGCACCCAGCCCCAGACGTCGTCCCGGTCCAGCGCGGCCTCGATGATCGCGTCCTTGGTGAAGTAGCCGGAGAGGAACGGGAACCCGATGAGCGCGAGGTAGCCCAGCCCGAAGGTGACGAAGGTGACCGGCAGCTTGTTCCACAGGCCGCCGAAGCGCCGCATGTCCACCGAGTCGCGCATCGCGTGCATGACCGAGCCGGCGCCGAGGAACAGCCCGGCCTTGAAGAACCCGTGCGCGAGCAGGTGCGCCAGGCCGGCGACGTAGCCGGCGGGCCCGAGCCCGACGGCCAGGAACATGTAGCCGATCTGGCTGACCGTCGACCAGGCCAGCACCTTCTTGATGTCGTCGTAGGCGCAGCCGGCGACCGCCCCGATCAGCAGGGTGAGCGCGCCGATCGCCAGCACCACCGCCCGCGCGGTGGGCGTCAGGTCGTAGATGGGGGCCGACCGGGCGATGAGGTAGACGCCCGCGGTGACCATCGTGGCCGCGTGGATCAGCGCCGAGACCGGGGTAGGGCCCTCCATGGCGTCGGGCAGCCACGCCTGCAGCGGGAACTGGCCGGACTTGCCGCAGGCACCCAGCAGGAGGAGCAGGCCGATCGCGGTGATCGTCCCGCCCGCCAGGGTGCCCACCGTCCCGAAGACGCCGGCGTAGGAGGTCGTCCCGAGCTGGGCGAACATCACGAAGATCGCCAGGGCCAGGCCGACGTCGCCGACCCGGTTCATGATGAAGGCCTTCTTCGCCGCGGTGGCCGCGGCCGGGCGGGTGTACCAGAAGGCGATGAGCAGGTACGACGCCAGCCCGACGCCCTCCCAGCCCACGTAGAGCGCCACGAAGCTGTTGCCCAGGACCAGCAGCAGCATGGCCGCGACGAAGAGGTTGAGGTAGGCGAAGAACCGGCGGCGTCCGGCGTCGTGCGCCATGTAGCCGATCGAGTAGACGTGGATCAGCGAGCCGACGCCGGTGATCAGCAGGACGAAGACCGCCGACAGGGGGTCGTAGAGCAGCCCGGCGGTGACGTCCAGCCCGCCGGTGGCGATGAAGGTGAACAGCTCCACGTCGACGGCGCGCTCGTCCAGCCCGGCCAGCTGCACCGTGCACAGCACCGCCAGCACGAACGCCGCGCCGACGGTCGCCGTCCCCAGCAGGTGGCCCCAGCGGTCGGTGCGGCGGCCACCCAGCAGCAGCACCGCGGCCCCCAGCAGGGGCAGCGCGATCAGCAGCCAGGACCAGCCCAGCAGCCCGTCCGCGGGCAGCGTCTCAGACACAGAAGTCCCCGTCCCGCGCGTCAGTACTTGAGGAGGTTGGCGTCGTCGATCGAGGCGGACCGCCGGGTCCGGTAGATCGACATGATGATCGCGAGCCCGACGACCACCTCGGCGGCCGCGACGACCATGACGAACAGCGCGATGATCTGGCCGTCGACGGTGCCGGTGGACCGGGCGAAGGTGATCAGCGTCAGGTTGACGGCGTTGAGCATCAGCTCCACGCACATGAACACGACGATCGCGTTGCGCCGCACGAGCACGCCGACCGCGCCGATGGTGAACAGGATCGCGGCGAGCACGAGGTAGTGGCTCAGGCTCACCGGTCCCGCCCTCCGGGCACGTCGCTGACGGTGGGATCCATCGACCCGAGGGCGGCGTCGGGTGACCCGAGCTGCTCCCGGCCGGTGGGACGGGGCATCTGGTCGATCTCCTGCGCCTCGATGCCGGTGGCGAGCGTGTCGTCGGCGTAGCGGCCGTCGGGCAGCAGCCCGGGCGCGGCCACCGAGTGGGCGCGGGCGTAGACCCCGGGTCCCGGCAGCGTCTGCGGCCGGTCGGTGAGGAAGCGCGCCCGGGAGAGCTCCCGCTGGCCCGTGCGGCTGCCCGGGGTCCGCTCCATCTGGGTGAAGACCAGCGCGCCGACGGCCGCGACGATCAGCAGCCCGCCGGTGACCTCGAACGCCACCAGGTACCGCGAGTACAGCAGGCCGGCGATCGCCTCGACGTTGCCCGACGCAGCGCCGCCTGCCCCGCCCTGCACCGCCTCGAGCCCGGCGACCGGCAGGTCCCGGGTCGCCCGCGCGATGCCGGCCCCGGCGATCGCGGCGAATCCGACGCCGAACAGCGTGGCCGCCACCCGCTGGCCGCGGAGCGTCTCCACGACCGAGTCGGAGGAGTCGCGGCCCACGAGCATGAGCACGAAGAGGAACAGGATCATGATCGCGCCGGTGTAGACGATGATCTGCGCCGCCCCGAGGAACGGCGCCTCCTGGACGACGTAGAAGACCCCCAGCGACAGCATCGTCAGGACCAGCCAGAGCGCGGAGTGCACCGCGTTCCGGCTGAACACCATGCCCAGCGCCCCGGCCAGCGCGACGGGGCCGAGGATCCAGAAGACGACGGCCTCGCCGGTGCCGATGACGACGCCGGCGGTGTCCGGGGTCACGGCCGGGGCTCCGGTTCGCGCACGTAGTAGTCCTTCTCGTCGTCGCCGAGCCGCATCGGGTGCGGGGTGGCCTCCATGCCGGGCAGCAGGGGGGCCATCAGCTGTTCCTTGGTGTAGATCAGGTCGCGCCGGTTGTCGTCGGCGAGCTCGAAGTCGTTGCTCATCGTCAGCGACCGCGTGGGGCAGGCCTCGATGCACAGCCCGCAGAAGATGCAGCGCAGGTAGTTGATCTGGTAGACCGCGCCGTACCGCTCACCGGGCGAGTAGCGCTCGTCCTCGGTGTTGTCGCCACCCTCGACGTAGATGGCGTCGGCCGGGCAGGCCCAGGCGCACAGCTCGCAGCCGACGCACTTCTCCAGCCCGTCGGGATGCCGGTTGAGCACGTGGCGGCCGTGGTAGCGCGGCTTGGTCACCTTCGGCTCGTACGGGTACTGCTCGGTGGTCACGGTCCGGAAGATCTGGGCGAAGGTGACCCCGAACCCCTGGACCGCGGCGGGCAGGAGGCTGTCCCGGACGGCGGGCCGGTTGCGTCCGCCCGCCGCGGAGTGCTCCACCTCCCCGCGGGACCGCCGGACCATGTCCTGCTCGCCGGGCTTGCCGTGCGCGGGGGTCTCCCGCTCGTCGCGGTCAGGCATCGCGCTCCTCCTCGACGGTGGCGGTGCCGCGCCGCCCGGTGCTGACGACCGGGGCCGCGTCGGCGGTGGTGGTGGACTGGCGCCGCAGCCGGGGCGACGGCGGCACCTGCAGGTCCATCGGCGGGACGGGGAACCCGCCCTCGGCGCGGCCGGGGCCACCGGCGGGCCGGCGGCGCGCCCCGGCCGGCGGCAGCACCTCCGGTTCGGCCCGGGTCGGGTGGTTGGAGCCGGCCGCGGCCTCGGCGGCGGCGAGCCGGGTGTCCTGCTGCGCGGAACGGCCGCCGAGCCAGAGCGCGGCGAGCACCAGCAGCGCCGCCGGGACCCCGACGTAGACCGCCACCTCGCCGGTGGAGAGGTCGGTCTCCCGGGAGACGGTGCGCATCGTCGCCACGATCAGGATCCAGACCAGCGCGACCGGGACGAGCACCTTCCACCCGAAGCGCATGAACTGGTCGTAGCGCAGCCGGGGAAGCGTGCCGCGCAGCCAGATGAAGACGAACAGGGCGGCGACGACCTTGAGGAAGAACCACAGCAGCGGCCACCAGCCGGTGTTCGCGCCGTCCCAGATGGAGATCGGCCACGGCGCGCGCCAGCCGCCCAGGAACAGCGTCGCGGCGAGCGCCGAGACGGTGACCATGTTGATGTACTCGGCGAGGAAGAACAGGGCGAACTTCAGCGACGAGTACTCGGTGTGGAACCCGCCGACGAGCTCGCTCTCGGCCTCGGGGAGGTCGAAGGGTGCCCGGTTGGTCTCCCCCACGACGGCGATCGCGTAGAGCACGAAGGACACCGGCAGCAGGACGGCGTACCAGCTGGGACCGGTGAACTCCCAGCCGAAGAAGGAGAGCTGGGTGCCGTCGGCCTGGGCGGCGACGATCTCCGAGGTGGACATCGTGCCGGCGTAGAGGAACACCGCCACGATGGACAGCCCCATCGCGATCTCGTAGCTGATCATCTGCGCCGCGCTGCGCATGCTGCCCAGCAGCGGGTAGGTGGAGCCGGAGGCCCAGCCGCCCAGCACGATCCCGTAGATGCCCATGGCGGACATCGCCAGGATGATCAGCACCCCGATCGGGGCGTCGGTGAGCTGGAGCGGCGTCTGCTCGCCGAAGATGCTCACGACCGGGCCCATCGGGATCACCGAGAAGGCGACGAACGCCGGGACGGTGGCGATCACCGGAGCCAGGAAGTACACCGGCTTGTCGGCCATCGCCGGCATGATGTCTTCCTTGAACGCCAGCTTGAGCCCGTCGGCGAGGCTCTGCAGGTAGCCGCGCGGGCCGACCGTGTTCGGCCCGATCCGCTGCTGCATCCGCGCGACGACCTTGCGCTCGAACACGATCGCGAACAGCGTCATCGCGACCAGCACAGCGAAGACGCCGACGATCTTGATGAGCACGATCCACCAGACGTCGTGCCCGAAGTCCGCCAGCGTCGGCTGGTCGGGCGCGGCCCACAGGTTCATCGCACGACCTCCCCGGCGACGGCCGACGTGCGGGCCAGCCGCACGACCGCGCCGGGCCCGGCGCCCAGCGCGGAACGGATCTCGCTGCCGGGCGAGCGCATCGGCAGCCACACCACCTGGTCGGGCATGGCGGTGACCACCACCGGCAGGCTGATCGAACCGGTGGGCCCGCTGACGGTGAGCCGGTCGCCGTCGGCCAGGCCGAGACGGGCGGCCGTGCCGGTGCCGATGCGGGCGACCGGGCGGCGGGCGGTGCCGGCGAGCTCGGGCTCGTCGCGCTGCAGGGTGCCGACGTCGAGCAGCTGCCGCCAGGACGCCAGGACCGCCTCGTCGTCCCGGAGCAGCGGGGCGGCCGGCGGGGCGACGTCGGGCCCGGAGGCGGTCGCGGCGGACCGGCGGGCCCCCAGCGCGGAGAGCGCGGACCGCGCCACCTCGGGAGCAGGCAGCCGCAGGTCGGCGTCCATCGCGTCGGCCAGGCCGTGCAGGACACGGCCGTCGGGCAGCTGCCCGGAGCCGTGCAGCGTCGCGTCGAAGGACCGCAGCCGGCCCTCCCAGTCCAGGTAGCTGCCCGCCTTCTCCGGTGCGGCCGCGACCGGCAGGACGACGTCGGCGCGCTCGGTGACCGCGCTGGGGAACATCTCCAGGCTGACCACGAAGGCCGCCGCGTCGAGGGCCGCCAGCGCCAGGGCGGGGTCGGGCAGGTCGGCCGGGTCGACGCCGCCGACCAGCAGGCCGGGCAGCCGGCCGCTGCGCGCCGCGGTGAGGATGCCGGTGGTGTCCCGCCCCGGGGCGGCGGGCACGGCGCCGGGGTCGACGCCCCAGACCGCGGCCACCTCGGCGCGGGCGACGTCGTCGTCGACGGTCCGGCCACCGGGGAGCAGGTTCGGCAGCGCCCCGGCCTCGACGGCGCCGCGTTCGCCGGCGCGGCGGGGCACCCAGGCGAGCCGGGCCCCGGTGGCCCGGGAGAGGGCGAGCAGGGCGGAGAACGCGCCGGGAACCTCGGCCAGCCGCTCCCCGGCGAGGACGACGGCGCCCGGCTTCCGCAGCGTCTCCACCGCGGGCCCGCCCCAGGTGCCCTCGGCGAGCGCGAGCAGCGACCGCGCCTCCGCCCCGGGGACCGTGGTGAGCACCGTGGCCTCCAGCTTCGCGGCGGCCCGGGTGGCGAACGGCGCGAGGTCGAAGACCGGCAGCTTGCGGGTGCGCACCGCGCGGCGCAGCCGCAGGAAGAGGATCGGGGACTCCTCCTCCGGCTCGAGGCCGGCCAGGAGGACGGCGGGCGCCTCGCCGACGTCGGCGTAGGTGACCGCACCGGTCACCGGGCCGGTGCCGGCGATCGTGCTCGCCAGGAACTCCAGCTCCTCGGCGGAGTGCGCGCGGGCACGGGCGTCGACGTCGTTGGTGCCCAGCGCCACGCGGGCGAACGTGGCCCACGCGTAGGCGTCCTCGAGGGTGAGCCGGCCGCCGGGCAGCACGCCGACACCGCCCTCGGCGCGGGCCCGGAGCAGGCCGGCGGCGGCCGCGGCCCACGCCTCGGGCCAGGACGCCGGCTGCAGCTCCCCGTCGGCGCCGCGCACCAGCGGGGTGGTCAGCCGGGCGTTGGCGCTGGCGTAGCGGAACGCGTAGCGGCCCTTGTCGCAGGTCCACTCCTCGTTGACCGCCGGGTCGTCGCCGGCCTGGCGGCGGGTGACCTTGCCGCGCCGGTAGTCGGTGCGCATGGCGCAGCCCGAGGCGCAGTGCTCGCAGACGCTGTCCTCGCTGCGCAGGTCAAAGGGCCGGGCACGGAACCGGTACTGGGCGCTGGTCAGCGCCCCCACCGGGCAGATCTGGGTGGTGTTGCCGGAGAAGTAGGACTCGAACGGCTCGTCCTCGTAGATCGCCACCTGCTCCAGCGCGCCGCGCTCGAACAGCTCGATGAACGGGTCGCCGGCGACCTGCTGGGAGAAGCGGGTGCAGCGGGCGCAGAGGACGCAGCGCTCCCGGTCCAGCAGCACCTGGCTGCTGATCGGCAGCGGCTTGGGGTAGGTCCGCTTCTCGTCGACGAACCGGCTCTCGGCGCGGCCGTTGCTCATCGCCTGGTTCTGCAGCGGGCACTCGCCGCCCTTGTCGCAGGTCGGGCAGTCGAGCGGGTGGTTGATCAGCAGCAGCTCCATGGTGCCCTGCTGCGCCTTGTCCGCGACCGGGCTGGTGAGCTGGGTGTGGACCTCCATGCCCTCGGTGACCGGCATGGTGCACGAGGCGACCGGCTTGCGCTGCCCCTCGACCTCGACCAGGCACTGCCGGCAGGCGCCGACCGGCTCGAGCAGCGGGTGGTCGCAGAACCGCGGGATGAAGACACCGACCTGCTCCGCGGCGCGGATGATCAGCGTCCCCTTCGGCACGGCGACCTCGAACCCGTCGATCGTGCAGCGGACGGCGTCCGGCGGGGTGTGCGGGCCGGGGGCGCCCGGCGGCACGGCCGGGGCGGGCGGCGGGTTGGTGGGCGTCAGGGTCATGACGCAGCTCCCACGGGCTCGAGGCGGAGGCTGCGCCCCAGCCGGGCCTGCTCCTCGGGGGGCAGCAGGGCCACGTAGTCGTCCTTGAAGTACTTCAGCGAGCTGGTGATGCAACTGGTCGCCCCGTCGCCGAGGGCGCAGAACGAGCGGCCCAGGATGTTGTCGCAGGTGTCGATCAGCAGGTCCAGGTCGGCGGCGGTGCCGCGGCCGTGCGCGATCCGCTCCAGGATCTGCACCAGCCAGTAGGTGCCCTCCCGGCAGGGGGTGCACTTGCCGCAGCTCTCGTGCGCGTAGAACTCGGTGAACCGGAGCGTGGCCTCGACGATCGAGTCGGTCTCGTCGAACACCATGAGCGCGGTGGTGCCGAGCATCGAGCCCGCCGCGGCCACGGAGTCGAAGTCCAGCGGGACGTCGAGGTGCTCGGGCGTGAAGTACGGCGTCGACGAGCCGCCCGGCGTCCAGAACTTCAGCTCGTGACCGGGGCGGATGCCGCCGGCCATCTCGAGCAGCTCGCGCATCGTCGTGCCCATGGGGGCCTCGTACTGGCCCGGCCGGACGACGCGGCCCGACAGCGAGTAGATCTTCGGGCCGGGCGACTTCTCCGGGCCGAACGCCTTGAACCACCCGGCCCCGCCGCGGACGACGAACGGCACGCTGGCCAGCGTCTCGACGTTGTTGATGACGGTCGGGGCCCCGTACAGGCCGGCGACCGCGGGGAACGGCGGCTTGAGCCGGGGCTGGCCGCGGTAGCCCTCGAGCGAGTCGAGCAGCGCCGTCTCCTCGCCGCAGATGTACGCACCGGCGCCGGCGTGCACGATCAGCTCCAGGTCGTAGCCGGAGCCGAGGATGTCGGTGCCGAGGTAGCCGGCGGCGTAGGCCTCACCCACGGCGTTGAGCAGCCGCCGGTGCGCGTGCACCGCCTCGCCGCGGACGTAGATGACGGCCAGTTTCGACCGGATGGCGTAGGAGGAGATGATCACGCCCTCGATCAGCGAGTGCGGGTCGGCCATCATCAGCGGCAGGTCCTTGCAGGTGCCCGGCTCGCCCTCGTCGGCGTTGACCACGAGGTACTTGGGCATCGCCGCGGGCCCGGTGGGCTCCTCCCCCGGCTTGGGCTGGGGGATGAAGCTCCACTTCATGCCGGTGGGGAAGCCGGCGCCGCCGCGGCCGCGCAGACCGGAGTCCTTGACCAGGGTGACCAGCTCGTCGGGCTGCATGGACAGCGCGGTGCGGAGTGCGGAGTAGCCGTCGAGCCTCTCGTAGGTGGCGAGCCGCCAGGACTGCTCGGCGCCCCAGCGGCTGGTGAGGACAGGGGTGAGGGGCACGGTTCATCGCCTCCGCTTCGGGCCGCGGCCCTCGATGGTCCGGGTCGGGCCGCCGGGACCCTGGGTGTCCGGGGGTGGGGTGGCAGGGCTCTGGCCACTGGTGCCGGGCTCCTGCCCGGCCGGGGTGTCGGTGCCCTCGCGGCCGTCGGGCAGCCGCCGGCCGGCCGGCTCGGGGGCGTCGGGGTGCGAGCCCGCGGCGCCGGCCTTCTCGGCCGGGGTGTCGGCGGCGGCCACCCGCGCGTCCGCCGCCTCCTTGCCCGGGGTCTCCCCCGTGCTCCCCGAGGGGCGCACGGTCTCCCGCGGCTCGCCGACGTCGGCCGGCTCGGGCTCCGGGCCGCGCATCGGCGGGGCTGCCTCCCCGCGATCGGCGGCCAGCCGCAGCCCGCGCAGGGTGGGCTCGTAGTTCCCCGGCGCGTCGACGGCGGCGGCAGCGGCCGCCGCGTCCGGGTGCTGGGAGAAGCCCGCCAGCTGGCGGGAGACGCCGCGGAAGTCGGTGAGCGGCGCGCCGCGGGTCGGCAGCGGCTTCTCCCCCCGGCGCAGCGCCGCGACCAGCTCGCGGGCGCTGTCGACGTCCTGCTGGTCGTAGAACTCGTAGTCCACGGTGACCACGGGCGCGTAGTCGCAGGCGGCGAGGCACTCGGCGTGCTCGAGGGTGATCGAGCCGTCGGCGGCGGTCTCGTCGTGGTGCACGCCGAGGTCGGCCGACAGCGCGTCCATGATCCGCTGCCCGCCCAGCACGGCGCAGAGCGTGTTGGTGCAGACGCTGACCAGGTGCCGGCCGGTGGGGCGGCGCTTGTACATCGTGTAGAAGGTCGCGACCGCCCCGACCTCGGCCTTGGTCAGCCCCAGCTCCTCGGCGCACAGCGCGACGCCCTCGGGGGTGACGTAGCCCTGGTAGCTCTGCACCAGGTGCAGCATCGGCAGCAGCGCCGAGCGGGCCACCGGGTAGCGGGCGATGATCTCGCGCGCCTCGAGCCGGGCCTGCTCGGGCAGCGGCGGGATCTCGGCGAGGGACGCGACGTCGACCGGGCTGGAGTCCAGCCCGGTGACCGCCGTCCCCTCGGGACTGCCTGGCAGTGCACTCATCGGTCGACGCCCCCCATCACCGGGTCGATCGAGGCGATCGCGGCGATGACGTCGGCGATCATGCCGCCCTCGCTCATCGCCGCCGTGGCCTGCAGGTTCACGAAACTGGGGTCGCGCACGTGGACGCGCCACGGGCGGGTGCTGCCGTCGCTGACCACGTGGTAGCCGAGCTCGCCGCGGGGGGACTCGAGGGGTACGTAGACCTGCCCCGCCGGCACCCGGAAGCCCTCGGTGACCAGCTTGAAGTGGTGGATCAGGGCCTCCATCGACTGACCCATGATGTGCCGCACGTGGTCCAGCGAGTTGCCCATGCCGTCGGGCCCCAGGGAGAGCTGGGCGGGCCAGGCGATCTTCTTGTCCTCGACCATCACCGGGCCGGGCTCCAGCCGGTCCAGCGCCTGGGCGATGAGCTTCAGCGACTCGTTCACCTCGGCCATGCGCACCAGGTAGCGGCCCCAGGCATCGCAGGTGTCGGCGGTGGGGACCTCGAAGTCGTAGGTCTCGTAGCCCAGGTAGGGCTCCACCTTGCGCAGGTCCCAGGCCAGCCCGGTGGCGCGCAGGACCGGCCCGGTGACGCCGAGGGCGACGCAGCCGGTGAGGTCGAGGTACCCGGCGTCCTTGAGCCGCGCCTGCCAGATCGGCTGGCCGGTGAGCAGCCGGTGGAAGTCCGCGACCCGCTTCGGGAAGACCTCCAGGAACTCCCGGATGTGCTCGACCGCCCCCTCGGGCAGGTCCTGGGCCAGACCGCCGGGGCGGATGTAGGCGTGGTTCATCCGCAGCCCGGTGATCTCCTCGAGCAGGTCGAGGACCATCTCGCGCTCGCGGAAGCCGTTGGTCATGCCCGTGAGGGCACCCATCTCCATGCCGAAGGTGGCCAGCGCCACCAGGTGGGAGGCGATCCGGTTCAGCTCCATCACCAGCACGCGGATGGTGGCCGCGCGCTGCGGGATCTCGACGCCGAGCAGCTTCTCGACGGCCATGCAGTAGCCGGCCTCGTTGAACAGCGGGGCCAGGTAGTCCATCCGGGTCACGAACGTCGTGCCCTGCACCCAGTTGCGGTACTCGGTGTTCTTCTCGATGCCGGTGTGCAGGTAGCCGATCACCACGCGTGCCTTGGTGACCGTCTCGCCCTCCAGGTCGAGGACCAGCCGGAGCACGCCGTGGGTGGACGGGTGCTGCGGGCCCATGTTGACGACGAGGCGCTCCTCGCCGTGCGGGTCGGCCCCGAGGGTGACGTCCCAGTCCCCGCCGGTGACGGTGTAGACCCGCCCCTCGGTGGTCTCCCGCGAGCCGGCGTAGGGGTCGGCCGGGTTGTAGGTCGTGCTCATCGGTAGACCCCCGTCACCGGTAGGCCCGCCGCGTGTCCGGCGGCGGGATCGTCGCGTCGTGGTACTCCACCGGGATCCCGCCGAGCGGGTAGTCCTTGCGCTGGGGGTGGCCGTCCCAGTCGTCGGGCATGAGGATCCGGGTCAGCGCCGGGTGGCCGTCGAAGACGACGCCGAACATGTCGAACGTCTCCCGCTCGTGCCAGTCCGCCGTCGGGTAGACGCCGGTCACCGACGGGACGTGCGGGTCCTCCGCGGTGACCGCCACCTCCAGCCGGATGCGGCGCCGGTAGGTCATCGAGGTCAGGTGGTAGACGACGTGCAGCCGGGGCCGGCCGGGCGTCACCTCGGGGCCGCCGCTGTCGAGGTAGTCGACGCCGGAGAGGCTGCTGCACAGCTCGAAGCGCAGGGCCTCGTCGTCCCGCAGCGCCTGCACCAGGGTCAGCAGGTGCTCCCGGGCGACGAAGTAGGTGATCTCGCCCCGGTCGACCAGCACGCGCTGCACCGCGGCGGCGTAGGTGGCCTCCCCCACGGCCTCGATCAACGCGTCGGTGACCTCGTCGAAGTACCCGCCGTAGGGCCGGTCGGTGGAGTGCAGCGCGACCGCGCCGCCGGGCTCCACCCGCACCAGCCCACCGAACCCCGAGGTGTCACCGCTGCCGCTGACCCCGAAGGCGCCCTTCCGGAAGCCGCCGGACGGCGCGGTGCTGTCGTCGTAGCCGGCCTCCTCGCGACCGGGGACGACGTTCGAGCCGCCGTCGTTGCTCATCGCCGGCCACCCCGCTCGTCCGGGAGCAGGACGGCGTTGCCGCCGCGCCGCTCGATCCCGAACTGCCCGGTGCGCCCCTCGGCGGCCGCCTGCTCGTAGGCGCGGCGGGCCTCCTTGTCGACGCGGACGGTCGACGGCATCTCGACCAGCAGGTCCTTGGCCGTGCCGTCCTCGCGGGCCTGCTGCTGCTGCCGAGCGCGCTTCTCGCCCAGCGGCTCGTGCTGGATCTTGTGGTGCAGCTTGAGGATGGCGTCCATCAGCATCTCGGGCCGCGGCGGGCAGCCGGGCAGGTACATGTCCACGGGGACGACGTGGTCGACGCCCTGGACGATCGCGTAGTTGTTGAACATGCCGCCGGAGCTGGCGCAGACCCCCATCGCCAGGACCCAGCGGGGCTCGGGCATCTGGTCGTAGATCTGCCGCAGGACCGGCGCCATCTTCTGGCTCACCCGGCCCGCCACGATCATCAGGTCCGCCTGCCGCGGCGAGGCCCGGAAGACCTCCATGCCGAAACGGGCGAGGTCGTACCGGCCGGCACCGGAGGCCATCATCTCGATGGCGCAGCAGGCCAGGCCGAACGTCGCCGGCCACAGCGACGACTTGCGGGTCCAGTTGACCAACTTCTCCACGCTGGTCAGCAGGACGCCGCTCGGCAGCTTCTCCTCGAGTCCCATGTCAGTCCCCTGTCAGTCCCACTCGAGTCCGCCGCGCCGCCACTCGTAGGCGAAGGCGAGGAAGACGGTGCCGAGGAACACGGCCATCGCGGCCAGCCCCCACACCCCCAGCGCGTCGTTGGCGACGGCCCACGGATAGAGGAAGACGATCTCGATGTCGAAGACGATGAAGAGCATCGCGGTCAGGTAGTACTTCACCGGGAAGCGGCCGCCGGTGAGCGGCTGGTCGACCGGCTCGATGCCGCACTCGTAGGCGGCCAGCTTGGCCCGGTTGTGGCGACGCGGCCCGACGAACGGGGCGACGACGACCGAGAACAGCGCGAACGCCGCGGCCAGCACGAACAGGCCGACGAGCGGGGCGTAGGTCGAGAGCATCAGCTGCACCCTAGGGTGATGTCGGTCACGGCCTGGTCATGGTCTGGATACGGAGTGTCGTGCCGGCCGGTCGTCATGGCAGCTCCCTCACGTCGCCGGGGTGAATCGCAGGAGCACGGCCAGCGCGCGGTCGATCGCGTCGCCGTCGCGGCCGTCGGTCAGGTTGCCCATCACCCGCAGCGCGGCGTCGGCGAGCGCGGGGCGGCGCAGCCCCCGGGCCATGGCGAGCCGGACCACTGCCGGCCGGGCCAGCAGCGCCAGGAAGCCCAGGCCGAGCCTGTGGTGGCGGCCCAGCTCGGCGCGCAGCCGGTCGGGGTACCGCCGCAGGACCGCCTCCCGTGCCGTCCCGATCGGGCACCTCAGCGCGGCCGCCGCGACCTCGGCGGCCATCCGGCC
Source organism: Blastococcus sp. SYSU DS0552 (assembly GCF_054050815.1). Lineage (NCBI taxonomy): Bacteria > Bacillati > Actinomycetota > Actinomycetes > Geodermatophilales > Geodermatophilaceae > Blastococcus > Blastococcus sp. SYSU DS0552. Next base: position 168,417 of record NZ_JBJHAB010000004.1, on the reverse strand, counting down.
GCTCTCCAGGGCGGCGCTGATCCCCTCGCCGTTGCAGGGGTTCACCGTGCCGGCGGCGTCCCCGGCGAGCAGCAGCCCCCGGGTGTACGCCGGACCCCGGCTCAGCGCCATGGGCAGCCCGGCACCGCGCAGCGGGCCGACGGCGTCGTCCTCGCCGAGCCCTTCCTCGGCGGGGAACAGGTCGAGCCACCGGCGCAGGACCGACCGCCGGTCCGCCCCGGTGCCGCGCCGGGTGTCGAGGAGCCCGTACCCGACGTTGGCCGTGCCGTCGCCCATCCCGAAGATCCAGCCGTAGCCCGGCATGCTCTCGCGGGTGGGGCCCTCGGCGGTCAGGTCGAAGGCGATGTCCAGGTAGTCGTCGTCGCTGCGCCGGCTGCGCACGTAGCGGCGGAGGGCCACCCCGAGCGGCCGGTCGGTGCGGCGCAGCAGCCCGAGGGACTTGGCCAGCCGGCCGGACAGGCCCTCCGCCGAGACCACCAGGGGCGCCCGCCAGGTGACCGCCTCCCGGTCGGCGCCGGCCTCGCCCCGGACCCCGGCCACGCGGCCGTCGTCGTCCAGCACCGGCCCGGTGACGGTCACCCCCGTGACCAGGCGCGCACCGGCCCGCCGCGCGTGGTCGGCCAGGTGGGCGTCGAGCTCCCGGCGGGTGCGCACCAGGCCGTGGTCGGGCCAGGTGGCCAGCCGCGGCCAGTCGACCTCGGCGACCCGCCCACCGCCGTGCACCCGGAGCCCGCGGCGGCGCACCCAGTCCGGCCCGCTCGTCTGGACGCCCATGTCGTGCAGCGCCTGCACGCCGCGCGGCGTCAGCCCGTCACCGCAGACCTTCTCCCGCGGGAAGTCGGCCTTCTCCAGCAGCGCGACATCCAGGCCCGCGCGGACGAGGTGCCAGGCCGCGCTGGAGCCGGCCGGCCCGGCACCGACGACCACGACGTCGGCGGCGTGCGCCGCTGCGGTCCGCGTCATGCCACCCCTCCGGTCCGTCGTCGAGCCCGGTGCGGCTTGTGAAAGAGTTCACAAACCGCTCGGTCCCGAGTCTAGGCCGCGATGTGATCTAGCCGACAGACCCCCCTCGGCGCAGGGCCCCGGCGACCTCCGCACGGCCCCGCACCGGGCGGCCGGTCCGGGCATCAGGAAGGCGCCGGCAACCAGGTGCTCAGCCAGGCCGCGGAGCGGTCGATCACCTGCTCGAGCGCGCCGGGCTCGGGGAACAGGTGCGTGGCGCCGGGGATGATCGCGACCTCGTGGTCGACGGTGAGCCGGGCGGCGGCCTGCCGGTTGAGCTCGACGACCTGGGCGTCCGCGCCCCCGACGACCAGCAGCACGGGCGCCCGCACCTGGTCGAGCGCGCTGCCGGCCAGATCGGGACGGCCACCGCGGGAGATCACCGCCCGGACCCTCTCCGGTCGCTCGGCGGCGGTGATCAGGGCGGCCGCCGCACCGGTGCTGGCACCGAAGGTGGCGACCGGCAGGGTCGCGAGGCCGGGCCGGCCGAGCAGCCAGTCGACGGCGCCGGTGAGCCGCCCGGCCAGCAGCGGGATGTCGAACCGGTGCTCGCGCGTGCGCGCGTCGACCTCCTCCTCGGCGAGGGTCAGCAGGTCCAGCAGCACGGTGGCGTACCCGGCGGCGTGCAGCCCCTCGGCGACCTGCTGGTTGCGCGGGCTCCGCCGGCTGCTCCCGCTGCCGTGGGCGAAGACCACCACACCGCGCGGATCGGCGGGGCCGACGAGGTCGGCGCGCAACGCCGCCCCGGGCACGTCGACGACGACGTCCTCCTGGAAGCCGGGCGCGCCCTCGTCAGCCGGCACCGTCGCGCTCCTCCGGCTCACCGGGGCGGGCCTGCGCGAGGGCCGCGCGCACCTCGTCGTCCTCGGTCGGTCGGAAGTCGGCGTAGCCCTGGCCGACGGCGGAGAAGTCCGCGGGGGCCCAGAGGCAGAGCAGTTCGTCGACGTCCGGTGTGATCTGCCGGCAGGCGTTCGGCGAGGCCACGGGGACGGCGACGGTCAGGTGCGCGGGGTCCTGGCGGCGGACGGCGGCGACCGCGGCGCGCATGGTCGAGCCGGTGGCCAACCCGTCGTCGACCAGGACGACGCGGCGGCCGGCCAGGACCGGCGGCGGGCGGTCGCCGCGATAGGCCTCGGTGCGCCGGCGCAGCTCGGACACCTCCTGGGTGCGGACGTCCTCGAAGGTGGCCGCGTCCACCCCGGCGCGGTCGATGACGGTCTCCTGCCGGACGGTGTGGATCTCGTCCCCCACGGCCGCGATCGCGCCCATGGCGAGCTCCGGCTGCCAGGGCAGGCCGACCTTGCGGACGACGACGATGTCGAGCGCTGCGTCGAGGGCGGCGGCCACCTCCGCCCCCACGACGACCCCGCCCCGCGGCAGGCCGAGTACGACCACGTCGCCGTGCCCGGGGGTGACCAGGTCGTCGTCGACCAGCCGCGCGGCGAGCGCCCGGCCCGCCTCCCGGCGATCTGCGAAAGGTCTCCGGTCTCCAGCCATGTGGTCCGGCTACCCGGCCCGCCGGGCGGCTAACGGCCGGAGCGGCTGGGAAGGGGGCGCGCGGGGTCGTCGGGCACCGGCGCTCGTCCCGCCGAGGCCGTCCCCCCGCTGCACCCCCGGAGGCCCTCAGGGCTTGCGGGCACGGTGCAGCGCGACGATCCCCCCGGTGAGGTTCTGCCAGGCGACGTCGGCCCAGCCGGCGTCCTGCAGCCGGCCGGCGAGCGCCGCCTGGTCGGGCCAGGCGCGGATCGACTCGGCCAGGTAGACGTAGGCCTCGGGGTTGCTGCTCACCGCCCGGGCGATGCGGGGCAGCGCCTTCATCAGGTACTCGGTGTAGACGGTGCGGAACGGCGACCAGGTGGGGCTGGAGAACTCGCAGACCACCAGCGTCCCGCCGGGCTTGGTCACCCGGGCGAACTCCCGCAGCGCGGCGTCGGGGTCGGCCACGTTGCGCAGGCCGAAGGAGATGACCACGCCGTCCACGCTCTCGTCGGCCAGCGGCAGCGCCATCGCGTCACCGGCCACCTTGGGCACCGGTCGCGCGGCCCCGGCGCGCAGCATGCCCTGGGAGAAGTCGCAGGCGATCGCCGTCACTCCGCCGGCGGCGAGCTCGACGGTGGAGACCGCCGTCCCGGCCGCGACGTCCAGCACCGTCTGGCCCGGCCGGGCCCCCAGCGCCTCGCGGGTGGCCCGTCGCCAGGAGGCGTCCAGCCCCGCGGAGAGGACGGTGTTGGTGACGTCGTAGCGCTGCGCGACCCGGTCGAACATCGCCGCGACCTCGGCCGGTCGCTTGTCCAGCCCGGCCCGCAGGCCGGCGGTGTGCGAGTTCTCTCGCCGGTCTGCCACGGCATCGACGCTACAAGGCCTCCTACTCTGATCACGTGACTGCCGCCGCCCTGACCTCCCCGGCGGCGGCGTCGCGCACCGTCACCACGGTCCGCTCCGACGCGGCCGGCGAACTGCTCGACCTGCTCCCGGTCCGCGGCGGCCTCTCCTGGGTGCGCCACGGTGAGGGCCTGGTCGGCTGGGGCGAGGCGGCGCGGCTGGAGGTCTCGGGCCCGCACGCGCTGGCCGAGGCCGCCGAGTGGTGGGACCGGTTCACCGCCGGCCTCGACGTCGCCGACGAGCTGCGCGTCCCCGGCTCGGGCCCGGTGCTGTTCGCGAGCATCGCCTTCGACCCGGTCACGGGGACGTCGGTCTTCGTCGTCCCCGAGGTCGTCGTCGGGCGGCGGGACGGCGTCGGCTGGGTCACCGCCGTCGGGGCCGCACCGGAGCTGCCGGACACGGCCCCTGCCGACGACGGCCCGGCGCCCCGGCTGCGCTACGCCGACGGGGCGCTGGACCCCGCGAGCTGGTGCGCCGCGGTGGCCGCCGCCGTCACCCGCATCGACGCCGACGAGCTGGAGAAGGTCGTGCTCGCCCGCGACCTGCTGGTCTCCTCCGACGTCCCGCTCGACCCCCGGCGAATGCTGCGCCGGCTGGCCGCCCGGTTCCCGGGGTGCTGGACCTTCGCCGTCGACGGCCTGCTGGGCGCCACTCCGGAGCTGCTGCTGCGCCGGACCGGCCGGCGGCTCTCCTCGCGCGTGCTGGCCGGGACCGCGCCGCGCGGGGCCGGCGCCGAGGACGAGCGGCTGGCCGCGGCCCTGATGGACTCGGGGAAGGACCGCGCCGAGCACGGCCTCGCCGTCGACTCCCTGGTGCGGGCGCTGCAGCCGTACTGCCACGAGTTGACGGCACCGCCGGAGCCGGAGCTGCTCACGCTGGCCAACGTGCGGCACCTGGCCACCGACGTCGTGGGCACCCAGCGCGGCTCGGCCGGGCTGCTGGAGCTGGTCGGTGCGGTGCACCCGACGGCGGCCGTCTGCGGCACCCCCACGCCGGACGCCGCCGCGCTCATCGGCGAGCTCGAGGGCATGGACCGCGGCCGGTACGCCGGACCGGTCGGCTGGCTGGACTCGACCGGCGACGGCGAGTTCGGCCTCGCGCTGCGCTGCGCCGAGCTGGTCGGCGACGACGGGGCGCGGCTTTTCGCCGGCTGCGGCATCGTCGCCGGCTCCGACCCAGCCGCGGAGCTGGCCGAGACCCAGTCGAAGTTCGCCGCGTTCCAGGCCGCGCTCGAGGGCTGAGCCGCGCGCTCTGGGGCTGCTGCACACCCTCTGGGCGGCGTGCAGGACTCCTCCAGCAGGAGGAGCACCCCCGGAGCGGCGCGGGCTACTCCCCCAGCGCCGCCGCAGCGGCGCGCCGCAGGTCCTGGGCCAGCGTCGCCTCGGTGCGCTGGTCGGTGCCGACGACGACGACCTGCGGACCCCCCAGGCCGAGCACCGCCGTGAGCTCCGCCGGCGTGGACACCCGTGTCGCCGGCCAGCCCAGCGACTCCGCCACCGCCACCAGGTCGCGCCCGTGCGGGGTGCCGAAGACCCGCCGGTAGTCCGCGGCGAACCGGTCCTGCCCCGGCTCCAGCTGGGCGAAGATTCCGCCGCCGTCGTTGTCCGGCACGACGACCGTCAGGTCCGGGCGGCGCTCGCCCTCGCCGAGCAGCAGCCCGGTCAGGTCGTGGAGGAACGTCAGGTCGCCCATCAGCGCGTACGCGGGACCGGCGTGGACGAGCGCCGCGCCCACGGCGGTCGAGATCGTCCCGTCGATGCCCGCGACCCCGCGGTTGGCCAGCACCGTCACGTCGTCCCGGGGCACGGCCAGCCGGTCGACGTCGCGCACCGGCGTGGACGACCCGAGCACCAGCAGCGCGCCCGCGGGCAGGGCGGCGACGACGTCGCGGGCCAGCCGGGCGGCGGTCAGCGCCGGGGCGCCGTCGAGCACCGCGTCGACGGCGGCGCCGACCCGGGCGGCGGCGGCGTGCCAGGCGGCCGCCCAGTCGGCGTCGACCGGGTCGTCGGGGTCTGCGCCGGCGAACAGCCGGGCCACGTGGCTGCTCGACCGGCCGGCGTCGGCCCACCGCGGCGAGGCGCTCACCGTCTCGACGGTGACGGCGGGGTCGGCCAGCAGGGCGCCGACCGGGCGGGAGAGCGTCGGCCGCCCCACCACCAGCACCCGCTCGGGCCGGTGCACGGCCAGCCAGCCGGGCGCACCGAGCGCCAGCACGCCACCGCGCACGCTCCCCGGGCGCCCCCAGAGCCCGCTGCTCGGCTCGGCCACGACGGGCCACGCCGAGCCCTCGGCGAGGCCCGGGGCGCCGTGCAGAGGCCCGTCACCGGCGATCACCAGCGTCCGCGGGGGCAGCCGGCGGGCCCGCGCCGCCCAGCCGGCCGACGGCTCGGCCACCGTCCACGGCGCACCTCCCGGCCGGCCGGCCCACGGGGCCGCGAGTTCGGCCGGGAGTTCCTCGTCGGGCAGCAGTGGCTCGCGCAGCGCGAGGTTCAGCTGCACCGGACCGGCGTCGGCCGACAGCGTGCCGGCGGCGACGGTGAGCGCCTTGGCCACCACGGACCGCCAGTAGCGGTTCTGCTCGGCCTCCCGGCCGGCCTCGGGGACGCCGACGTCGGCCGCCCAGCGCACCGCCGCCCCGTACAGGCCGGCCTGCTCGATCGTCTGGTTGGCGCCGGTGGCCCGCAGCTCCGGCGGGCGGTCGGCGGTCAGCGCCAGCAGCGGCACCCCGCTCGCGTCGGCCTCCAGCACCGCGGCGTGCAGGTGTGCGGTCGCCGTCCCGGACGTGGTGAGCACCGGCACCGGGCGGCCGGAGCCCTTGGCCAGGCCGAGGGCGAGGAACGCCGCCGTCCGCTCGTCGAGGCGCACGTGCAGCCGCAGCCGGCCGTCCCTTTCGGCCGCCGCGAGGGCCAGGGCCACCGGCGCCGACCGCGAGCCGGGCGCCAGCACGGCGTCGGTGACGCCGCCGCGCACCAACTCGTCGACCAGCACGCGGGCGAAGGCGCTGGCGGGGTTCACGCGGCGAGCACCTCGTCGATCCGGGCCCGCCAGCGGGCGGCGGCGCCCTCGCCGCCCGCCACGACGGCGCGCCGGTCCGGCTCGGGCCGGGCCACCGGCAGCGCGCCGTCCACGGGCAGCAGCGGGGACGAGCAGACGTCTCCGGTGAAGAGCGCGACGGTCGCCAGGCCGCAGGCGAAGGGCAGCTCCGGCAGCGCGGCGGCGAGCGCCACCCCGGCGGCGATGCCGACCGAGGACTCCAGCGCCGAGGAGACGACGCAGGGCAGGCCGTGGGCCTCCGCGACGCGCAGCGCCGCCCGCACACCGCCCAGCGGCTGCACCTTCAGGACGACGACGTCGCCGGCCTCGCGCAGGTCGACCGCCAGCGGGTCGGCCGCCCGGCGCACGCCCTCGTCCACGGCGACGCGCACGTCGATCCGCCGGCGCAGCGCGGCCAGCTCGGCGAGGGTGGCGCACGGCTGCTCGACGTACTCCAGCCCGACGGCGGCGTCGAGCTCGCGGATCCGCCGCACGGCGGTGTCGACGTCCCAGGCGGCGTTCGCGTCCACCCGGATCGCGCCACCGGGACCGAGCGCGTCGCGCACGGCCTCGACGCGGGCGCGGTCGTCGGCGGCGGTCTGCCCCGGCTCGGCGACCTTCACCTTGGCGGTGCGGCAGCCGGACGCCGCCACGATCGCGTGCGCCCGCTGCGCGCCGACCGCCGGCACGGTCACGTTCACCGGCACCGACGCGCGCACCGGCGCGGGGAAGCCCTCGACCGCGGCCTCCACCGCGGCGGCCCACCAGCGGCGGCTCTCGGCGGCGTCGTAGTCCCAGAACGGGGAGAACTCGCCCCAGCCGGCCGGGCCGCGCAGCAGCACGCCGTCGCGCACGTCGATGCCCCGGAAGCGGCTGCGCAGCGGCACCTCGTAGACGGCCAGCTCGGTGATCTCCGCCGGGAGCGCGGGCGCGGCGGCGGCGGTCATGGCGATCAGCCTAGGAGAAGGACCCCCTGCCCCCCACCACTCGCAGGCTCGTGGCGGGCCCCTGCAGGGGGCCGCATAGGCTCGTCCCTCGTGGCTCGGCACCTCACCCTCGTGCCCGCGGCCGAGCTCTCCGACGACGACGTCCGCGCGGCGCTGGACGGCGAGCGCCCGCTGGCCGTGCTGCCCGCCGGTCCCCCGGCCGTCGTCGACGCCGCCCGCGCCGCGCTCCGCCCCGACGAGCCGCTCGAGCCGGGCACCGACCTCGTCGTCGTGACCTCCGGCTCCACCGGGAACGGTCGCGGGGTGCTGCTGTCGGCCGCCGCGCTGCGGGCGTCCGCGGCCGCGACCCTCGACCGGCTCGGCGGCCCGGGCAGCTGGCTGCTCGCGCTGCCCGTGTCGGCGATCGCCGGGCTGCAGGTCCTCTGCCGCGGCCTGCTCGGCGGGCGCAGCGCCACCCGCCTCGGTGCCGGGGAGCCGCTGGCCGACGCCGTCGCCCGCATGCCGGCCGGCGACCGCCGGTACACCTCCCTCGTCCCCACCCAGCTGCGCCGCGCGCTGGACGCCGAACCGGATGCGCTGCGTGCCTTCGACGCGGTGCTCGTGGGCGGCGCGGCCACCGACCCGGCCCTGCTGGCCCGCGCCCGGGCCGCGGGCGTCGCCGTCGCGACCACCTACGGGATGACCGAGACCGCCGGTGGCTGCGTCTACGACGGCCTGCCGCTGGCCGGCGTGACCGTGCGGGTTACCGACGGGATCGAGCTGGCCGGCCCGGTGCTGGCGCACGGCTACCGCGGTGATCCGCAGGCGACCGCGGCCGCGTTCGCGGACGGCTGGTTCCGCACCCGGGACGCGGGCACGCTCGGCCCCGACGGCCGCCTCACCGTGCACGGCCGGCTGGACGAGGTCGTCATCTCCGGCGGCGTCAACGTGCCGCCCGCAGCGGTGGAGGCCGCGCTGCGCGAGCACCCCGCCGTCGCCGACGCCGTCGTCTTCGGCCGACCCGATCCGGAGTGGGGTCAGCGGGTCGTCGCCGCCGTCGTCCCGGCGCCCGGCGGCGCACCGACCCTGGCCGAGCTGCGACCGTGGGTGACCGAGCGGCTGGGCGCCCCCGCCGCGCCCCGGGAGCTACGGCTCATCGCCTCGATCCCCACCCTGCACACGGGCAAGCCCGACCGCCGCGCCGTCGCGGCCCGCACCCCGGAGGTCTGATGGCCACCCCTGCCCAGTGGCTGGCCGGCGCCCGCCCCCGCACCCTGCCGGCGGCGGTCTCGCCGGTGCTGGTCGGCACCGGTGCCGCGGTCGCGCTCGACGGCTTCCGGCTCGGCCCCGCGCTGCTCGCGCTGGTCGTGGCCCTCGCGCTGCAGGTGGGGGTCAACTACGCCAACGACTACTCCGACGGCCGGCGCGGCACCGACGCCGAGCGGGTCGGTCCGATGCGGCTGGTCGGTTCCGGCGCAGCTCCACCCGGGCAGGTGCTCGGGGCGGCGCTGGCCTCCTTCGCGGTCGCCGGGGTCGCCGGGCTGGCCCTGGCGGCGCTGTCGAACTGGTGGCTGGTCGCGGTGGGGGCGGTCTGCATCGCCGCGGCCTGGACCTACACCGGCGGCCCGCTGCCCTACGGCTACCGGGCGCTGGGCGAGGTCTTCGTCTTCGTCTTCTTCGGCCCGGTCGCCGTCGTCGGCACCACGTACGTGCAGACCCGCACCCTGCCCGGCCTGGCGTTCGCCGTCTCCGTACCCATCGGCCTGCTGATCGTGGCGATCCTCGTGGTGAACAACCTGCGCGACATCGAGGGCGACGCCCGGGTGGGCAAGCGCACGCTCGCCGTCCTGCTCGGCGACCGGGGCACCCGAGTGCTCTACGCCGCGCTGCTGGTCGTGCCGTTCGCCGTCGTCGCCGCGGTGGGGCTCGCGCGGCCGTGGGCGCTGCTGGCCCTGGTCGCCGCGCCGCTCGCGCTCGCCCCGGTGCGGACCGTGCTGGGAGGCGGCCGCGGGCCGGCGCTCATCGGGGCCCTGGCCTCGACCGGGCTGCTGACCCTGGTCACCGGCGTGCTGCTCGGCGCGGGCCTCGCCCTCTCCTGAGCGCTGCTACTGCGGAGCGTCCCCGCTGAGCCGAGCGCGCAGGTCCTCCTTGGCCGTGCGCCGCGCGATGCTGCGCGCCGCCAGCGCCTCGGTGAGCCGGTCGCGGGAGGGCCGCAGCAGCACGTAGGAGACCGGCATCGACAGCAGCAGCCCGAACAGCAGGCCGGGGTAGCTGCCCAGCCCGGCCCACCAGAGGACCAGGACGAGCGCCGCGGCGATCGCGAAGCGGCCGACCGTGTAGATCACCAGCCACGGCAGGACCTTCGGCGGCGTCGCGGCGCCACCGGCCGGGCTCACCGGTGCACCGGCGGCGCTCGGGTTGTTCTCAGCCATGACGGCCCTCCCACTTGGTCGAGAGAACGACCGTCGTCCTCGTGCGTGCGACCCCTCTGATCCGGTTCAACGCGTCGATGGCCGCCTCGAGTGCCGGGATGTCGGTCACGCGCACCTTCAGCACGTACCCCTCGCTGCCGGCGACCCGCCAGCAGTCCTCCACCTCGGGGATCTCCCGCAGGCCCGCCTCGACGCCGGTGTCGTCGACCGCGTCGCTCTCGATGACGCTGACCAGCGCGGTGACGTGCAGGCCCACCGCCGCCGGGTCGACGACGGCGCGGTACCCGGTGATCACCCCGGCCGCCTCCAGCTTGCCCACCCGCTCGTGCACGGCGGGCGAGGAGAGCCCCACCTGCCGCGCGAGCTCGGCGTAGCTGGCCCGGCCGTTGGCGCGCAGCAGCTCGATCAGCTGCTGGTCCACGGCGTCGATGGTGGTTCTCCGTCCTGCCCGGGTATGGGATCTGCGTTGCGCGGCACCGAGTATCGCCGCCGACGTACGCTGGCGGTCGACGAGGGGGTGGGCCCGTGGTGTTCCTGGTGGTTCTCGTGATGGCGGTCGTGGTCGTCGCACTGGTGGTGCGCGCCGCGGCGAACGCAGGCCCCGAGGGGAGCGCGCGCCCGGAGCGCCGGCCGCAGCGGCCCCGGGGACCGGTCCGGTTCGTGGCCCCCGATGACGACCCGGAGTTCCTCCGGGAGCTGGAGCGCCGCGCGCGCCGGGACGACGGCTCCCCCACGTAACGCCGTCCGGGCCCTTCCCGGGGCCTGAGCCGAACGTGCGAGCGGCCCTCTCAGGCGGCCGGGGTCGTTCCGAAGAAGCGGCGCCAGCCGCGCCGCGGGCCCGCCTCGGACGTGCCCGAGTCCGGCGCCGAGCCGTCGGCGTCCCCCGGCCAGCCGAGACCGCCGCCGCCCTGGCGGGTGGGGCCGCCCGGCCAGCCCAGGTCGCCCTCCTCCGCCGCGCCCCGCGGGCTCCCGCGGTGCGCGCCCGGACCGTCGGCCTCCCGGCCGGCGAGCGCGGCCGCGACGAGCGGGTGCGACGCCTCCCCGTCGGCCGCCGCGTGCCTACCCACGCCGCACCTCCCGGCGGGCCCGTGCGCTGCTGATCAGCTCCATGAGGGCATGGAAGCACGCAGGTCCGACATCGGTCACCGCCCCGCGCCGCACTGCTCCCCGGACGGGGGAGCGCTCAGACCCCGCCGTAGCTGTGCAGGCCGGTCGAGACCATGTTCACGTACAGCAGGTTGAACAGCACCACGGCGAACCCCAGCACGTTGGTCCAGGCGGCGGGACGGCCGCGCCAGCCGGGGGTGGTGCGGGCGTGCAGGTAGCCGGCGTAGACGACCCAGGAGATGAACATCCAGGTCTCCTTGGGGTCCCAGCCCCAGAACCGGCCCCAGGCGCTCTCCGCCCAGATCGCGCCGGCGATCATCGCGAACGTGTAGATCGGGAAGCCGAACACCGCGGTGCGGTGCGCCACCCGGTCCAACCCCGCGGCGGACGGCAGCCGGTCGAGCAGCCCCCCAGCCGCGCCGGGCGCGGCGGCGCTGCGGCGGGTGCGGACCAGGTACAGGACGCTGGCGATGCCGCTCACCAGGAAGATGCCGGAGCCCAGGATCGCGCTCGTCACGTGGATGCCCAGCCAGCTCGACCGCAGCGCGGCGACCAGCGGCCCCGCCTCGGCGTAGAGGAACAGGCCGATGCCCACCATCGCGAGGATCACCGGGCCGAGGACGAAGACGCCGATGTGCCGCAGCGAGGGCTGGCGCAGCGCCAGCACGAAGTAGGCGACCACCGCGACCAGCACGACGGCCGTGGCGAACTCGTACATGTTGCCGAAGGGCAGCCGGTCGGTGGCCATGCCGCGGGCGACGAGGACGCCGGCGTGGGCCAGCGCGCCCAGCGGGGTCAGCGCCATGCCGAGGAGCCCCCAGCGGGTGCCCTGCGCCGTCTCCGGCGCCTCCTGCCCGGCCGGGGCGGCGGGGGGCTCGGGGGCGACCGGCCCGGCGCCGACACCGGCGAGCTCGCGGCTGCGCACCGTCCGCCGGCCGAACGCGAGCTGGGCGCAGAAGGCCAGCAGCGCGACGGAGTAGAGCGCGACGCTCACGGAGAAGAGGGTGTCGGACAGCTCGGCCAGCGAGGAGTCAGTCACGCGGGGGGACCTCCGGTTCAGGTGCGGTGCGGGCGGGTGCGGCGCTCAGCGCGTCCCGCAGGTCGTGGGACAGCGTGGCGAACCGGGAGCCGTTCTCGCCGCCACCCCGCGTCAGCGAGGCGAGCGTGAGCACGGTACCGCCGCCGTCGGGGGCGGGCTCGGCCCGGGCGAAGACGCGCTCCCGGCGCAGCAGGAGCATGCCCAGCAGGCCGGCCAGCAGGGTGATCGCCGAGCCCAGCACCCACACCTGGCCGGGGTCGTGGGAGAACTGCAGGGCGGCGAACTCCTTGACCCCGCTGAAGGTGACGCGGGTGCCGTCGGGCAGGTCCAGGGACTCGCCCACCGAGAGGTTCGCCGAGCCCACCTCGGTCAGCCGGCCGCGCTCGATCTGGCTCTCGTCGAGGGAGTACACCGACTGCGGCAGCCCGGAATCGAGGCCGAGGTAGCCGGAGAAGGCGATCAGCGCGACCTGCGGGGCCAGCGGCCGCGGGTCGACGGAGGTCAGCACGCCGCCCTGCACCAGACCCGTGGGCGCGAAGAAGCCCTTCAGTGCCAGCTGCTCCTCCCGGCCGGGGATGTCGGGCAGCTTGAGCGCGCCCTCGCTGGCCAGCGTCTGCTGGTCGCTGGGCAGGAAGGGCACGGTGAGGTCGGTGAAGGTCGTCCCGTCCGGCACGGTCACGGTGAACGTCGGGCTGAAGCCGTGACCGGTCACGTAGACCCGGTCGCCGTCGACCCGGAGGGGGTCGTTGACCCCGATGGTGGTCGGCCGCCCCTCGGCGGAGGGCTCGCCGTAGCGGATGTCCGCGGTGAACGAGGCGGCGGTGAGGTTCTCCTCGTACTCGGCGGTGAACTGCTCGAGGTCGACGCAGAGCGGGCTGAGGTCGCCGCTGTCGACCAGCGGGCCCGCGGAGTAGGTGTCGTACTGCTGGAAGGAGTTGCAGAACCCCTGTCCCTCGGTGACCAGGATGCTGCCCTCGTAGCCCCACAGCTTCCCCCCCGCGAGGCTCAGCAGGAGGGCCAGCAGCGAGAGGTGGAAGACCAGGTTCCCGGTCTCCTTCAGGTGGCCCTTCTCGGCCGAGAGCTCCGGGCCGCGCGCGGTCTCGCGGCGCACGACCCGGTAGCGCCGCACCCGCAGCTCCTCCTCGACGCCGTCGAGCGCGGCCCCCGGGGCGTGCGCCACGGGCCACCGATCGGCGTCGGGGAGCCGGAGCAGGTTCCGGGGGGCCGGTGGCGGCGGGGTGCGCAGTGCGCGAGCATGCTCCCGGGCCCGCGGCAGGACGCAGCCGATGAGCGAGAGGAACAGCAGCAGGTAGACCGCGGCGAACCACGGCGAGCTGAAGACGTCGAACAGGTAGAGCCGGTCCAGCACCGGGGCCAGGTCGGGGTGGTCGGCGAAGTACTGCCGGACGTTGTTCTGGGACAGCGACCGCTGCGGCAGCAGCGAGCCCGGGACGGCCGCCAGCGCCAGGAGGAACAGCAGCACGATCGCCGTGCGCATCGCGGTGAGCCGCCGCCACCAGCGCAGCAGCAGGCCGCCCAGCCGACGGCCGGCCGGGGGCCCGGCGGGCGGGGTCGGGGTGGCCGGGCGCGGGGGCGCCTCGATGCTCACAGCGCCGACTCCCCGAACCCGGTCGCGGCCAGCCAGGAACGCAGCCAGCCCATCATCTCGGTCCACGCACCGGTCACCAGGAGCAGCCCGACCACCACCAGCACGGCCCCGCCGAAGCGGGTCACGGCCTGCGCGTGCCGGCGGAGGAACGTCGTGGCCCCCACGGCCCAGCGGGCACCGAGGGCGACGAGCACGAACGGCACGCCCAGCCCCAGGCAGTAGGCCAGCCCCAGCAGCGCCCCGCGGCCTGCGGTGGCCTCGGCGAAGGCCAGGTTCTGGACGGCGGCCAGCGTGGGCCCCATGCAGGGGGTCCACCCGAGCCCGAAGACGACCCCGAGCAGCGGGGCCCCCGCCAGCCCGGCCGCCGGCCGGGTCGACAGGCGCGCGGTGCGCTGGAGGAACGGCACCCGGCCGAGGAACGCCAGCCCGATGAGGACCGTGATGCCGCCCATCACCCGGGTGATGAGCTCGTTGTGCACCAGGAGCAGCCGGCCGAGTCCGCCGAACGCCGTGCTGATGGTCACGAACACCGCGGTGAAGCCGAGCACGAACAGCAGGGCACCGAGCACCATCCGCCCCCGCGGCGGGCGCAGATCGGCCGCCGGGAGCACCGCCGTGGCGGTGGCCGCCGTGCTGCCCCCGGCGGGCGCGGACGCAGCCGGAGCCGGGGCCGGGGCCGTGGTCGCGGCGCTGCCCACCAGCCCGGTGACGTAGGAGAGGTAACCGGGCACCAGCGGCAGCACGCAGGGCGAGGCGAAGCTGATCAGGCCGACGAGCGCCGCGACGGCCGCCGCCACCAGCAACGGCCCGTCGGTGACCAGGCCGGCGAAGGTCTCCCCCACGTCAGACCTCCTCCGCCTGCACCTGGTCCAGCACCGCGCGCAGGTCGTCCTGCGCCACCGCCCCGGTGTACACGGCGGCGACCCGGCCCTGGCGGTCCAGCACGATGGTGGAGGGGACGGCGTTGGCCGGGTAGTCGCGGAAGGCCAGCGCCACCTCGCCGCGCGGGTCGTAGAGCGAGGGGAACTCGATGCCGAAGCGCTCGACGAAGGCCAGCGCGAACTGCTCGTCGGTCTCCTTCACGTTCAGCCCGACGAACTGCACGCCCTCGTCCCGCACCTCGGCGTAGACCTCCTGGAACTCGGGCGTCTCGATCCGGCACGGGCCGCACCAGGACCCCCAGAAGTTCAGCACGGTCACGTCCCCGGCCAGCGCCGCCGACGAGAACTCCCCGCCGCCCAGCAGGGTGCCGGAGAACTCCGGCGCGGTCGCCCGCTCGTCGGCCGGGATCACCTCGCCGGCCGGGGTGGCCTCGACGAACCGGAACTCGCCGCCGTTGTTGACCTCGACCGCGTCGGAGCCGGTGCTGCACCCGGTGAGGATCGCGCCCGCCAGCAGGGCCGTCAGCAGCCGCCTCATGCGCCCGGCACCGCGTCCGGATCGGTGGCGCCGGCCGGCTCGGCGTAGGAGACGCGCACGAAGTCGTCGTCCTCGTAGGTGAGCGAGGTGACGCTGGCCAGCGAGCACTGCCGGCGGCGGGGGTCGTGGGCGAACCGGCGTCCCTCGACGTGCAGGCGGGTGGCCCAGATGGGCAGCTGGTGGCTGACCAGCACCGCCTCGTGCCCGCGGGCGGCGTCCCGGGCCGCCTCGACCGCGGCGATCATGCGCGCGGCGATCTCCACGTACGGCTCGCCCCAGGAGGGCTGGAACGGGTTGCGCAGCTTCCACCAGTTGCGGGGCGCCCGGAAGACGCCGCCGCCCCCGCCGACGACCCGGCCCTCGAACGCGTTGCCGGCCTCGATGATCCGCTCGTCGATCTGCACCTCCAGCCCGGTCGCCTCGGCCAGGGGGCGGATGGTCTGCCGAGCCCGCTCCAGCGGGCTGGACACCAGGTGGACGACGTCCCGCCCGCTGAACCACTCCGCGGCCGCGACGGCCATGGCCTCGCCGGCGGTGGAGAGGCGGTAGCCGGGCAGCCGGCCGTAGAGCACGCCGGCGGGGTTGTGCACCTCGCCGTGCCGGAGGAGGTGGACGACGGTGGTGGTCACGAGGAGCGCTCGCTGTCGATCGCGCCGGTGCGGTGGGCGTCGGCCTCGGCGGCAGCCCGGGCCGCGGCCGGGAGCGCCTCGAGCACCCGGTCGAGGGCCTCGCCGGAGAGCTGCGCGCTGACGAACCACGCCTCGAACGCCGACGGCGGGAGGTACACCCCGCGGGCCAGCAGGGCGTGGAAGAAGGCGGTGTAGCGGGAGACGTCCTGGGTGCGGGCGTCGTCGTAGTCCCGGACCTGGCGCTCGTCGGGCACGAAGAAGACCGAGAACATGTTGCCGGCCTGCTGCACCCGGTGCGGCACACCGGCGGCGAACAGCGCCGCGCTCGCTGCCCCGCGCAGCACGGCGGAGACCTCGTCGCACTGCGCGTAGACCTCGTCGGTGCAGTTCCGCAGGGTGGCCAGGCCGGCCGCGACCGCCACCGGGTTCCCCGAGAGGGTGCCGGCCTGGTAGACCGGCCCGCTCGGCGCGAGGTGCTCCATGAGGTCGGCGCGGCCACCGAACGCCGCCGCCGGGAGCCCCCCGCCCATGACCTTGCCGAAGGTGAACAGGTCGGCGTCGACCGGGTCGAGGCCGTACCAGCCCGACGCCGACACCCGGAAGCCGGTCATGACCTCGTCGAGCACCAGCAGCGCACCGTGCGCCGCCGTGATCCGCCGCAGCTCGGTGTTGAAGCCGTCCAGCGGCGGCACCACGCCCATGTTGCCGGGCGCGGCCTCGCTGACCACGGCCGCGATGGCGTCGCCGCGCTCGGCGAAGACCGCTTCGACGGCGGCGACGTCGTTGTAGGGCAGCACGATGGTGTCCGCGGCGGCCCCCGTGGTCACCCCGGGGGTGTCGGGCAGACCCAGCGTGGCCACCCCGGAGCCGGCCGCGGCCAGCAGCGCGTC
Organism: Blastococcus sp. SYSU DS0552; assembly: GCF_054050815.1. Taxonomy (NCBI): domain Bacteria; kingdom Bacillati; phylum Actinomycetota; class Actinomycetes; order Geodermatophilales; family Geodermatophilaceae; genus Blastococcus; species Blastococcus sp. SYSU DS0552. Next base: position 151,949 of record NZ_JBJHAB010000004.1, on the reverse strand, counting down.
GACGTGGCCGTGGTAGTTGCCGGCGAACTTGATCAGGAGCGGGCGGCCCGTCACCCCGCGCGCCAGCCGCACGGCCGAGAGCACCGCCTCGGTGCCGGAGTTGACCAGCCGCACGCGCTCGACCGGCGCGACGCGGTTGCGGATCTCCTCGGCCAGCTCCAGCTCGCCCTCGGTGGGGGCGCCGAAGGACAGGCCGCGACGCGCGGCCGCGGTCACCGCCTCGACGACGGCAGGGTGCGCGTGGCCCAGGATCATCGGCCCCCACGAGCTGACCAGGTCGACGTAGCGCCGCCCGTCCGCGTCGGTGATCCAGGGACCGGAGGCCTCGGCCATGAAGCGCGGCGTGCCGCCGACGGCGCGGAAGGCGCGCACCGGGCTGTTCACCCCGCCCGGGGTGACGTCCTGACCGCGGGCGAAGAGGCCGGCGGAAACCGGGGCCTCGTAGGTGTAGGGCGGGCTGTCCAGCGAGGTCACGTCCCCAGTGTCCCCTCTGCGCCCGGCGAGCGGTCGGAGGCATCGCGCACACTCCCGAGCAGGGCGGCCCGCAGCGCCGCGGGGTCGCGGGTCGGGACCAGCACCGTCCGACCGTCGGCCAGCCGCAGCGGCAGCCCCGTGCGGCCCCGCGGCAGCGACCAGCCCCCGCCGAGCACGGGGGCACCGGCATCCACCCCGGCGTCGGCCTCCCGCAGCGCGGTGGCGTCGACGTCGCGCAGCGGCACCTGCTCGCGGCCCACCGCCAGGCCGTCGGCGTCCACCCGGACCGTCCACACCCGGCGGGCGGACAGGCAACCGATCGCGACTACGCCGGGCACCGCGACCAGGGTGAGCGCCCAGACCAGCGGCGGGACGTCCGGCCCGGGCAGCAGCAGGTCCCCGAGCAGGAAGAGCCCGAGGGCCCCGGCGACCAGCCAGAACGGCCGCCAGGAGCCCCCGGGCTCGACGTACGTCACGTCCCCGACCACCCCCGGGTCAGCGGGTCAGCAACCGCGCCGCCTCGACGGCCCAGTAGGTGAGCACCTGGCCGGCGCCCGCGCGGCGGATGGCGACCAGCGTCTCGAGGATCGCCCGCTCGCGGTCCACCCAGCCGTTGGCGGCGGCCGCCTCGACCATCGCGTACTCGCCGCTGACCTGGTAGGCGCTCACCGGCACCTGCACGGCGTCGGCGACCTTGGAGACGATGTCCAGGTAGGGCAGCGCCGGCTTCACCATGACGGCGTCGGCACCCTCGGCGAGGTCCTGCGCGACCTCGCGCAGCGCCTCGTCGGCGTTCGGCGGGTCCATCTGGTAGGTCGACCGGTCGCCGAACTGCGGGGCACCCTCGGCGGCCTCGCGGAACGGGCCGTAGAAGCCCGAGGCGTACTTGGCCGCGTAGGCCAGGATCGGCACCTCGGAGAACGCGGCGCTGTCCAGCCCGGCGCGGATGGCGGCGACCTGCCCGTCCATCATCCCGCTGGGCGCCACCAGGTGCGCGCCGGCCTGCGCCTGCGCGATCGCCACCGCGGCGTACCGGTCCAGGGTCGGGTCGTTGTCGACGACCCCGGCCGGGGTGACGACGCCGCAGTGCCCGTGGTCGGTGTACTCGCACAGGCAGAGGTCGGCCATGAGGACCAGCTCGTCACCGAGGTCCGCCCGCAGGTGCTGCAGCGCCACGTTGACCACGCCGTCGGCGGCGTCGGCCCCGGACCCGACCGGGTCCTTCTCCGACGGGATGCCGAAGAGCATGAGCCCGCCGATGCCCGCCTCGGCGGCCTCGGCCGCGGCCTTCCGCAGCGAGTCCTGGGTGTGCTGGACCACGCCCGGCATCGAGCCGATGGGCACCGGCGAGTCGATGCCCTCCTTGACGAAGACCGGCAGCACCAGGTCGGCCGGGGCCACCCTGGTCTGCGCGGTCAGCCGCCGCAGCGCCGGCGTGGACCGCAGCCGGCGTCCGCGCGCGAAGCCCGGGTTCGCCCCACCACCCTCGATCACTTGCCCTCGCCGTCCTCCGCCTCGCGCAGCGACAGGGCGTACTCGGCCAGCGCGTCCACCAGCGGCGCCACGGCCGCGGTCTCCGGCTGCACGTCGACCCGCAGCCCGAACTCCTGGGCGCTGGCCGCCGTCGCCGGGCCGATCACCGCGACGACGGTCTTGGCGTGCGGCTTGCCGGCGATGCCGACCAGGTTGCGCACCGTGCTGGAGGAGGTGAAGCAGACGGCGTCGAAGCCACCTCCCTTGATCGCCTCGCGCACCGACGCGGCCGGCGGCGCGGCGCGCACCGTCCGGTAGGCGGTGACGTCGTCGATCTCCCAGCCGCGCTCGACCAGCCCGGCCGCCAGGGTCTCGGTGGCGATGTCGGCGCGCGGCAGGAGCACCCGCTCGATCGGGTCGAGCACGTCGTCGTACTCGGGGAAGTCGGCCAGCAGGCCCTGGCTGGACTGCTCGCCGCTGGGCACCAGCTCCGGCTGGATGCCGAAGTCCCGCACGGCCTCGGCGGTCTGCTCGCCGACGCAGGCCACCTTCACGCCCGCGAACGCGCGGGCGTCGAGGCCCAGCTCGACGAACTTCTCCCGGACGGCCCGCACCGCGTTGACCGAGGTGAACACGATCCAGCCGTAGCGGCCGGTGACCAGGCCCTTGACGGCGCGGTCCATCTGGGCCGGGCTGCGCGGCGGCTCGACGGCGATGGTCGGCACCTCGACCGGCACCGCCCCGTACGCCCGGAGCCGGTCGCTCATGTCCCCGGCCTGGTCCTTGGTCCGCGGCACGAGCACCCGCCAGCCGAACAGCGGGCGGCTCTCCCACCAGGACAGCTTGGCGCGCTTGTCGACGGCGGCGCCGACGGTGGCCACCACGGGCCCGCTGAGCGGGTCGAGGACGGCGGTCTTCTCCGCCACGGCCGACAGCTTGCTCACCAGGCTCTTCTGGCCGGTCCCGGAGCCGCCGGTCGTCACCACGACCGGGGTGCTGCCGGAGAGCCCGCCCTCCACCAGGCGTGCGGCCGCGTCGGGCAGCGCCTCGGCGGTGCCCTGGAGGACCAGCGTGCCGCCGGTCGCGGCGGCGGCCCCGGCCAGCGCGGCGACGTCGACGCCGCTGCGCAGGTCCGCGGTCACCGCGGTGCTGCCCGGCGCGACGCCGGCGAAGGCGGGGACGGCGGTGGCGGTCGCGACCCCCGGCACCACGTCGAACGGCACGGAGGTGCGGCAGACGGCGAGCACCTCCTTGACCACGTCGTCGGAGGTGTAGGGGTCACCGGTGACGAGGCGGACGACGACCGCGCCGCCCTTCGCCGCCGCGACGGCGCCCTTGGCCACCTCGGCGGGCTCACCGGACACCGGCGTCAGTTCGGCCTCCGGGTTGGTCTCGCGGACCGCGTCCTGGAGGGCGGCGGCGACGTCGGGGTCGACGAGGACCACCGACGCCTCGGCCAGCGCCGCGGTGGCGCGGGCGGTGAGCATGCCCGGGTCGCCCGGGCCGGCGCCGACGAACACGACCCGGCCGGACTGGCCTGCGGTCTTGCGGAAGCGCGTCATGCCGTGCTCCTGATCCTGGCCCGACTCCGTCGGGCGTCTGTTGTGGCCCGAGTCCTTCGGGCGTCTGCTGGGGTCTGGGTGGGGCAGGGGGTCACTCGCCGGCCGCCATCAGGGCGGCCGCGCCCCGGTCGAGCAGTTCGGCGGCGAGGGTGCGGCCGAGGGCCGCGGCGTCGGCGAGCGGACCCGTGAGCGAACCGCGCACGGAGTCGCTGCCGTCGAGCGCGGTCACCGAGGCGCGCAGGTACAGCTCCGGGCCGCTCTCGCCCTCGGCCACCTCCGCGTAGGCGGCGACCGGTGCGCTGCAGCCCGCCTCGAGGGCGGCGAGCGCCGCCCGCTCGGCCACCACGCAGGCGCGCGTGGCGGCGTCCTCGAGCCGGCCCAGCAGCTCGCGGGTGCGGGCGTCGCTGGTGCGGCACTCCACGGCGAGGGCTCCCTGGGCGGGAGCGGGGAGCACCTGCAGCGGATCGAGGGTCTCGGTGATCCGGTGGGTGCGGCCGATGCGGCTCAGCCCGGCCCGGGCGAGCACGACGGCGTCCAGGTCACCCGGGCCGTCGGGGGCACCGGCCACCCGGGCGAGCCGGCTGTCGACGTTGCCGCGGATCGGCACGATCTCCAGCCCGAGCCCGAGGGCCCGCAGCTGGGCGACGCGGCGGGGGGCGCCGGTGCCGATCCGCGCACCGGACGGCAGCTCGCCGAGGGTGAGCCCGTCGCGGGCGACCAGGGCGTCCCGGGGGTCCTCCCGCACCGGGACGGCGGCCAGGCTCAACCCCGGCTCCGGCGCGGTGGGCAGGTCCTTGTAGCTGTGCACCGCCAGGTCGACCTCGCCGGCGAGCAGGGCCCGGCGGATCGCGGTGACGAACACCCCGGTCCCGCCGAGCTGGGCGATGGCCGCGGAGGACCGGTCGCCCTCGGTGCTGATCAGCACCAGCTCGACCGGCACACCGGTGGCGGCGGTGAGGGCGTCGGCGACGGCCCGGGACTGGGTCTGCGCCAGCACGCTGGCCCGGGTGCCCAGCCGCAGCGGAACAGCGGTGCCCGCCACCGTGGTGGCGGCGTCCTGCACGTCGGCGGCGGTCATGCCGGGCCTCCCGGACGGTCGGGGTCGACGGTGACGGCGTCGGCCAGCCGGCCGGCGCCGGGGGTGACATCGGCGTCGATGCCCAGGCCGAACAGTGCCCGCAGCGCGCCGGCGTAGTCCGTGCCACCCGGCGTGGCGGCCAGTTCCTTCACCCGCACGGTGGGCTCGTGCAGCAGCTTGTCGACGACGCGGCGCACGGTGCGGGCGATCTCCGCACGCGCCCGCGCGTCCAGGTCGGGCAACCGGCCGGCCAGCCGCAGCAGCTCGGCGTCGACGACCTCGGCGGCCTGGCTGCGCAGCGCGGAGACGGTGGGCCCCACCTCGGCGGCCTGCCGCTCGGCGCGCAGCAGCGCCGTCTCCGCCTCGATCATGGCGCGGGCGGTGCTGATGTCGTCGGCCGCCACGGGCCCCGCGGTGGCCTCCCCGTCGCGCTGCTCGCCCTGCAGCAGCGCCGTGTTCCGCTCGCCCTGCAGGAGGGCCAGGTCGACGACGTGCACGCCGGGCAGCGCGGCCACGCCGGGGTCCACGTCCCGGGGCAGCGCGAGGTCGATGACCACCAGCGGCCGGTCGCGCCGGCCGGCCATCGCCGCGGCGACGACCTCGGTGCCCACGACCAGGCCGGTGGCACCGGTGCAGGTGAGCAGGACGTCGGCGGCGGCGAGCTCCTCGCCCATGTGGTCCAGCGGGGCGGCGCGGCCGCCCACGGCCTCGGCCAGCCGCTCGGCGGAGGCCGGGGTGCGGCTGCTGACGACGACGGAGGCACCGCGGCGGGCCAGCGTGGTGGCGGCGAGCGCACCCATGGAGCCGGCGCCGACGACGAGGACGGGGCGGCCGGCGAGGGCGCCGATGCGGGCCTCGGCCCGGTCGAGGGCCACCGACACCAGCGAGGCGCCGGCCCGGTCGATGCCGGTCTCGGAGTGCACCCGCTTGCCCACGCGCAGCGCGCGCTGGGCGACCGGGTGCAGGGCGCGGCCGACGGTGCCCTCCTCGCGGGCGAGGGCGTAGGCGGCGCGCAGCTGCCCGAGCACCTGCGTCTCCCCGACCACCATCGAGTCCAGCCCGGCGGCCACGGTGAACAGGTGGGCGACGGCCTGGTCCTCGTAGTGCACGGTCACGTACGGGGAGAGCTCCTCCACCGTGGCCCCGGCCTGACGGGCCAGCACCCGGCTGACGTCGGTGACGCCGCCGTGGAAGCGCTCGACCTCGGCGAACACCTCGACCCGGTTGCAGGTGGCGAGGACGAGTGCCTCGCTCACGTGGTCGCTGTCGACCAGCTCGTGCAGCGCCTTGACCCGCTCGTCGGGCCCCATCGCGAACTGTTCCAGCAGCGCGACCGGTGCAGTCTGGTGGCTCACGCCCACCGCGAGCAGGCTCATGCCGACTCCTCCCCCACGGGCACGGCCCGCTGCTGGCCCAGGAAGGCCAGCACCTGCAGCTCGACGGACAGGTCGACCTGGCGGACGTCGACGCCCGGGGGCGCCGACAACGTCACCGGTGCGAAGTTCAAGATGCTCCTCACCCCGGCCGCGGCGAGCCGGTCGCAGACCTGCTGGGCGACCTCGGCCGGCGTCGCGATGACCCCGATGGAGGCCCCCGCGGCCGTCACGCCGGCCTCCAGCCCGGTCACGTCCTGCACGGTCAGGCCGCCGATGCGCTGGCCCACCCGGCCCGGCGCGGCGTCGAAGAGGCCGACGAACTCGAAGCCCCGGCTGCCGAACCCGGCGTAGTCGGCGAGCGCCGTCCCGAGATTGCCGATGCCCACGAGCACGCAGGCGCGGGACTGCTCGGCCCCCAGCACGCGGGCGATGCGCTCCCGCAGGGCGCGCACGTCGTAGCCGACGCCGCGGACGCCGCAGGAGCCCAGGTGGGACAGGTCCTTGCGCAGACCCGCCGGGTTGACCCCCGCGGCCGTCGCCAGGTCACCGGAGGAGACGGTCGTCCGGCCGCCGTCGGCGAAGCTGGTGAGCACCCTCAGGTACACGGCCAGACGAGCGACGGTGGCCTCCGGGATGGTCCGGGGCCGCGGCTGGATCACGGGCTCTCCACAGCGGTCGCGCCCGGTACCCGGCGGGCGCCGGGGGCGGTGCTGCGACATCGGGGACGCGAGCGCTCGGCGCGCTCGCGTCCGCCACGGTAACCGCTTGTGAACGCAGGAACAAAGTTGCCGACGCGGCGACGGGCCGTTGACCTGGACCGATCGGGTCACAGGTGTGGTGGAGAGCACGATAACCGCTGGCCGGCCGCCACCCGTACGGGGGGCCCGGGTCCGGCCCCGCCCCCCGGAACCGGGAGGCAACCGGACGGGGCCGCGCCTCAGTCCAGCCCGAGGTCCCGTCGCAGGCGGGGCACGTCGAGCGTGAAGTAGGAGTGCTCCCGGCCGTCGAGCAGCAGCACCGGCACCCGGTCGCCGTACTCCGCCTGCAGCTCGGGGTCGGCGTCGACGTCCACCCGGACCGGCTCCAGGCCGGCGCGGGCGGCGATCGGGGCCAGCTGCTCGGCGGCGGTCAGGCAGAGGTGGCAGCCGTCGCGGACCAGCAGCTGCAGCCGCTCAGCCATCGGTGGCCTCGCCGGCCGCTGCGCCGACCGGTGCCGCGGCGTCGGTGCCGGTGAGGCCGAGCTCGCGGAGGCGGGCACGGCTGACCTTGCCGGTCAGCGAGTGCGGCAGCGACGGGAGGAAGTGCACCGACGTCGGGACCTTGTACCGCGCGAGCGACTCCGCAGCGTGCCGCTGCAGCTCCTCCACCGCCAGTCGCTCACCCGGCTCCAGGACGACGACGGCCCGCACCGCCGCCCCGGTGCGCGGGTCGGGGACGCCGATGACCGCGCTCTCCGCCACCGCCGGGTGCTGCTCGAGGACGCGCTCCACCTCGGCCGGGTAGACGTTGAAGCCGCTGACGAGGACCAGGTCGCTGCGCCGGTCGACCAGGTGCAGGTCGCCGTCGGCGTCTCGGTAGGCGAGGTCGCCGGTGCCGAGCCAGCCGTCGGCGTCCGGCCCGTCGGCCCCGTCGGGCCAGAAACCGGAGAAGAGGTTCGGACCGCGCACCCAGATCTCGCCCGGGCCCTCGTCGGCCTCGTCAGCGTCCTCCTCCGCACCGGCGTCCGCATCCCCGCCGTCGGGCGGGTCCACGGTGCGGGCGCCGACGGTCGCGGTGTCGCGCAGCTCCAGCTCCACCCCCGGCACCGGGCCACCGATGCACGCGGGCTTGGCCCGGCCGGTGGCCAGGGTGCTGGCCACGACGGGCGCCGCCTCGGTGAGCCCGTAGCCCTCCCACACGGTGACGCCGGCCCGCTCGCGCATCGCCGTCCAGACCTCCTCGGGCAGCGGCGCGGCTCCGGCAGAGGCCACGCGCACGGCCGCGAAGCCACGGCGCAGCTCGGCGTCCGGGTGGGCGGGGTTCTCGAGGTTGCCCGCGTCGGCCGCGGCCAGCCAGGCCTGGTACATCGGCGGGGCGCCCGGCACGGCGGTGACGCCCTCCTCCGCCATCACCGCCAGGGACGCGCGCGGATCGAAGCTCTCCTGCAGCACGGCGCAGGCCCCGGTGGCCGCGACCAGCCCGAAGCCCGCGTTGAGCCCGTACACGTGGAAGAGCGGCAGCACCAGGAGCACCCGGTCGTCGGGGCGGACCGGCGGCGAGGTCATGGCCAGGCACTGCTGCTGGTTGGCGCGCAGCGCCCCCGAGGTGAGCATCGCGCCGCGCGGCCGGCCGGTGGTCCCGCTGGTGTAGCAGAGGAAGGCCAGCGCGGCGGGGTCGTCGGGCACGGTGGGCGCCGGGCCGTCGGCCGCGGGCGGACCGGGGCAGACCGGCACGCCGGCCAGCGGGTCGCGGACGCCGGGCGCCACCAGGAGCGCGGCCCCGGAGTCGGTGAGGACGTGCTCGAGCTCCGGGTCGGTGTAGGCGGTGTTCACCGGGACGACGACGAGCCCGGCGCGCAGACCGCCCAGCACCGCCCGCAACCAGTCCAGCCCGTTCGGCAGCTGCACGGCGACGCGGTCGCCGGCGGTCAGCCCGCGGTCGGCGTACCCCGCGGCCGCCCGGTCCGCCGCCGCGTCCAGCTCGCCCCAGCTGAGCCGGCGGTCCCCGGTCACCACCGCCGGGGCGTCGGGGTCGCGCTGCGCGGCGGCGCGTACCAGCGCGGCCAGCGACGTGCCTGCCTCGGACACGGACATCTCCTGTCGTCGGTGCGGCGCAGCCCCGGTCGGGGGACGCGTGGGACGCGCCCGGGTGGGCTGCCGTGGACGGCCAGGGGCGATGTTGTCACCATGGGGCCTGCGACGCAGCCCATGCGCGCCGTGACGGCGCGCGTGGCGAACGAGGACGGTCCAGGCACAGCGGGCCGACGAGGAGGTCGAACGCCCGCATGCCGCACCCCCTGGACGCCGGGCGGCCGCCCGGTGCCGGCCCCCGCCCGCGTCCGACGCCGTTCCCCCGCGCGAGCGCGGGGGAACGGCGGGTTCCTGGAGCGCTCGCCTCGCTCACCGGCCCTCCGGACGACGACGCCGACCCCCTCCCCGTGGAGGTCGCCGCGGAGCTCGCCGACGCCGGTGCGGGCCTCGTGGCGGCCGGGGACGTCGACGTGTGGGGGCTGGTCCGCCGGGCCCAGGGCGGGGACGCCGAGGCGTTCGGGCGGCTCTACGACCACTACGTGACGCTGGTGCACCGGTACGCCTACCACCGGGTCGGCGACCGCGCGACGGCCGAGGACGTCACCAGCGAGACGTTCGTGCGGGCGCTGCGGCGCATCGACTCGCTGTCGTTCCAGGGTCGTGACGTCGGCGCCTGGCTGGTGACGATCGCCCGGAACATCATCCGCGACCAGGTGAAGAGCAGCCGCTTCCGGCTGGAGGTCAGCACCGCGGACATGCGGGACGCCGACCGGGCGACCGACGGGCCCGAGGACGCCGTGCTGCAGCACCTGACCAACGAGGAGCTCCTGGCGTGCGTGAGGCAGCTGGGGGGCGAGCAGCAGGAGTGCATCGTGCTGCGTTTCATGCACGGTCTGTCCGTCTCCGAGACTGCCGAGATCATGGGGAAGAAGGACGGCGCGATCAAGGCGCTCCAGCACCGGGCGGTCCGGCGGCTGGCGAGCCTGCTCCCCGACGGGCTGCGGTGACCGCACCCCGGGGCCGGGCCGTAACCGGCCGGTTCGCTCCATCGTTGGACACGGGGCGGCGGACCCTCGCCGGGATGCGGACGAGCGCCGAGGCGAGGACGGGAGGTGGCGGGTGATCCGGCCCGAGAACGGCTCGACCATGACCGGTCCCCCGTCCGCACCCGACACCGGGGCGGCGCTGGCCGCTCGCCTCGAGCGCCTCGCCGCTCAGCTCGACACCGACCCCGAGCCGCGGTACCGGGCCCGCGCCCGCGCCCGGCTGGTGGCGATGGCCGCCGTCCGCACCCCGGAGCCCGCCGGCCGTTCGCTGCGCCGGCGGTTGCTCGCGGCTCGCGCGGTGGACCGCCCGCCGGCCCGGTGGCGGGGACGGCTGACCGCGGGGCTCGCCGGCGCCGCGGTCGGCGTCACCGGCCTGGCGGCCCTCGTGGCCGTGGCGGCCGGCGCGCAGCCGGGCGATCCCCTCTACGACCTCAAGCGCGGCACCGAGCAGACGCAGCTGGCGCTCGCCGGCGACAGCCGCGGCCAGACCCTGCTGGAGCTGGCCAGCACGCGCCTGGAGGAGCTCGCCCTCCTCGCCGCCGCCGGGGAGCCGGCGCTCGTCCAGCACACCCTGCGGGCCATGGACGAGCACACCGCCCAGGGGGCCACCTGGCTCACCGGGCGCGCCGTGGAGCTCCGCGACGCCGCACCGCTGGACACCCTGGCCCGCTGGGCCGCCGCGCACTCGGGCGGGCTCGCGACGCTGTCGGACGACGTCCCGGCGGCCGCCGCACCGGCCTACGGGGCGTCCACGGACCTGCTCCGCGCACTGACCGCCCGGGTCGAGGGGCTGCGCGCGGCGCTGCAGTGCTCCGCGGGCCCCCCCGTCGTCGGGGACGACGCGCTCGGCCCGGTCCCCGGCCTCTGCCTCACCGCCGCCCCGCCCGCGGTGGTCGACGAGTCCCCGGCCGCGGTTCCGCCCGACACCGACACCGACACCGACACCGACACCGACACCACCGTGCCGCCGTCGGCCGGGCCCGCCGAACCCGCCGGACCCGCCGGACCCGCCGCACCGCCCACCCCCTCCGAGCCCGGTAGCACCCCTGCGGGCACACCGCAGGCGCCCGGGCCGGGCAGCGCGCCCACCGGTGGCGCCACGGTCACGCCCGGCGCCCCCCGCCCGTCGGTGCCGGCCCTGCCGGTGCCCGGCGGGCCCGGACCGGGCAGCAGCACGACCCGGTCGGCGCCCCCACCGGTGCTCGACGTCCCGCTGCCAGGTCCGCTGAACCTCTGCCTGCCGCCGCTGCTCACGATCGGCGAGTGCTGACCACGACCTGACCCGGGGCCACCGCCCGGCTAGGGTCGCAAGGGCGGTGCCGGGCCGGCCGCAAGGCGCAGTTCCGGCGCACCGTGCCGGATCGAGTGAGGGAGGTCGCCGTGCCGCGACTGTCGGTGCGCGGTCGCCGTGCCGCGCAGTCCGCCGAGGAGACCCGCGCCCACGTCGCCGGCGCCGCGTCGGCGGCGGCGGCGGAGGTGGCGAGCCCGACGGCCGTCGAGCCCGACCTCACCGCTGCGGCGTTCTTCGACGTCGACAACACGATGATGATCGGCGCCTCGCTGTTCTGGTTCGCCCGCGGCCTCGCCGCCCGCAAGTACCTCACCAGCCGCGACATCGCCCGCTTCGCCTGGCAGCAGGCGAAGTTCCGCATCGCCGGCAACGAGAGCGCCGACGACATGCTCACCATCCGCGAGAACGCGCTCGCCTTCGTCGCCGGCCGCGAGGTCTCGGAGATCATGCAGGCCGGCGAGGAGATCTACGACGAGCTGATGGCCGACCGCATCTGGTCGGGCACCCGCGCCCTCGCGCAGAAGCACCTCGACGCCGGTCAGCGGGTGTGGCTGGTGACGGCCACGCCGGTCGAGCTCGCCTCGATCATCGCGCACCGGCTCGGGCTGACCGGGGCGCTGGGCACCGTCTCCGAGATCGTCGACGGCCGCTACACGGGGCGGCTGGTCGGCGAGCTGATGCACGGACCGGCCAAGGCGGAGGCGGTGCTGGCCCTCGCCGAGCGGGAAGGCCTGGACCTGTCCCGCTGCACCGCCTACAGCGACTCGGCCAACGACCTGCCCATGCTGTCCCTCACCGGCACGGCGGTGGCGGTCAACCCCGACACCGAGCTGCGGGCGGTCGCCCGCGCCCGGGGCTGGACCATCCGCGACTTCCGCACCGGGCGGAAGGCCGCGAAGATCGGCGTGCCGACGGTGGCCGCCGCCGCGCTCTCCGGCGGGCTGGTCGGTGGCGCGCTCGCCCTGCGCCGCCGCAACAAGTTGCCCTGGTGAGAGGACCCTCGTCCTCCCACGCCTCGCACGCTCGGCGCGGGCCCCTGACGAGGGCCTTCAGCTGAAGACGCTCCTGCGGCGCAGGAGCAGCTGGTAGAGCGAGTGCTGGATGGTCTCCCGCACCTGGTCGGTCAGGTTGAACACCAGCATCGGGTCCTCCGCGGCGGCCGGTCCGTAGGACGCCGTCTCGATCGGCGCCCCGAAGGCGATCAGCCACTTGGAGGGCAGCGGCACCAGGCCCAGCGGGCCCAGCAGCGGGAAGGTGGGGGTGATAGGGACGTACGGCAGGCCCAGCAGCCGCGCCGCGGTCCGGGCGTTCCCGATCATCGGGTAGATCTCCTCGGCGCCCACGATCGCGCAGGGGATGATCGGCGCCCCGGTGCGCAGTGCGGCGGACACGAAGCCACCCCGGCCGAACCGCTGCAGCGTGTACCGCTCCCGGAACGGCTTCCCGATGCCCTTGAAGCCCTCGGGGAAGACGCCCACCAGCTCGCCGCTGGTGAGCAGCCGCTCGGCGTCCTCGTTGCACGCCAGGGTCGCGCCGAACTTGCGGGCGAGCGCGCCCACGACCGGCAGCTCGAACACGAGGTCGGCACCGAGCAGCCGGAAGCGGCGGGTCGCCGGGTGCTCGTCGTGCAGCGCCACGGTCGTCATGAGCGCGTCCACCGGCAGCGTGCCGGAGTGGTTGGCCACCACGAGCGCCCCGCTGTCGGCCGGCACGTTCTCCAGGCCGAAGGTCTCCACGCGGAACCACTTCTGGAACAGCGGGCGCAGCATGGGGAGCAGCACGTGATCGGCCAGGTCGGGGTCGAAGCCGAACTCGTCGGTCTCGTACTCGCCGGTGAGGCGCCGCTCCAGGAAGTCGATCCCGCCGACGACCTGCTCCTCCCAGCCTGGCGGTGCCGACGGCGCGGCCACGCGCGGCTCGTCCTCGTCGGGACGCAGCCGGATGACCCGGGCCTCAGGCATCGCGCACCGCCCGGAGGTCCGGCGCCGGTGGGGCCGGGCGCAGCCGCTGCTCGACGGCCGAGGCGGTGTCGCCGAGGCGGCCCAGCACCGAGCGCAGCCCCCCGCCGACCGCCCGGACCGCAGCGGGGTCCAGGAGCGGGGCGACCGTGCGCGCGTAGTCGGCGAGCGCCGCTGCCGTGCTGTAGCGAGGGGTGTAGCCGAAGGAGGTGCGCAGCACCGTGGTGTCCACCACCCGGCCGAAGTTGAGGAAGCGCATCTGCTCCGGGGAGTAGTCGACGAAGCCGAACCGGCGCGAGAGGCGCCCGACCGATCCCAGCGCCGGTGAGGGGAGCGGCACCTCGACACGGCCGAGGCGGCGGATGGCCTGCGAGAGCAGCAGGGTGCCCTCGCCGCCCACGTTCACGGTGCCGACGAAGTCGCCCGCGGTGGCGCGGGTGAGCACCGCCAGCGCGTCGTCCTCGTGCAGCAGCTGCACGCGGGCGTCGTAGCCCAGGGCGGTGGGGACCAGCGGCATGCGCAGGAACCCGGTGAGCAGCGAGTCGATGCGCGGACCGATGAAGTTGGTGAAGCGCAGGACGGCCACGTCGACGTCGGGACGCCGGCGGCCGAAGGAGCGCACGTAGCCCTCGATGTCGACGCTGTCCTTGGCGAACCCGCCCGAGGGCACCTGCCGGGCCTGCATCGCCTCGGTGAACACGGCCGGGTCGCGGGAGGACGCGCCGTAGACGGCGCTGGTCGACTTCAGCACGAACCGGCGCACCGAGGGCGCCCGCTGGCAGGCCGCGAGCAGCTGCATCGTGCCGATGACATTGAGCTCCTTCATCGGCACCCGTCCACCGGAGCCGGCGGGCGTCGAGCTGATGTTCATGTGCACGACGGTGTCGACCGACGCCGCCGCGATGACCTTGCCGATCAGCGGATTGCGGATGTCGGCCCGCACGAACTCGGTACGGCCCAACCGGCGCAGCATGGCCGGGGAGGGCGGGACGGTGTCCACGCCGATGACCCGCTGGATGCGCGGATCGGTGGCGAGCTCGGCCGCCAGCGCGCCGCCCAACCACCGACTCACGCCGGTGACGAGGACGACCGCGGGCGGCACGAGCCTCAGCTCACTTCTTGTTGCGGCGCTGGACGCGCGTCTTCTTCAGCAGCTTGCGGTGCTTCTTCTTAGCCATCCGCTTGCGCCGCTTCTTGATGACCGAACCCACGTGTGTGCTCCCGACTTCGTCGCTAGATGATCAGCTCGCACGCGACAGCGGGACCGCATCCCGGTGTCGCCCGGCGACCGAGCGTACCCGAGCCGCCCCGCGGTGACGCTGCAGCACGGTCACCCCCGGGCGACGCTGCGGCTGACACCGTCATCCTCCGGGCGCCGTCGCGGGCGACTGCCGGCCACGTCGCGCAGAGCCGGCCCGCACCCCAACCGGAAACCCGTCGGGGTCACTCGGTGCGACACCACAGCCGCGCGCGGCTCCCGTCGGGTGGAGCCGGCCCTCGGCCGCGTCCGGAGGCTCACCCCGAGCCCGCGAGGGGTGAGGAGGACGGGGTCCTCCCCCAGGCGACGACGTTGTCGCCGGCGCTCTCTCAGGCGATGTCGGTGTAGGCGTCGCGCAGGTAGTCCTGCACGGCGCGCTCGGGCACGCGGAACGAGCGGCCGACGCGCACGGCGGCGAGCTCACCGGCGTGGACCAGGCGGTACACGGTCATCTTGGAGACGCGCATCATCGAGGCGACCTCGGCGACGGTCAGGAAGGTGACGGCGGCGCGGGGGGCCGGGACGGCCGGGCGACCGATCGGCATGGCGGCCGGGTGCTGCGCGGGGACGGGGCGCCCCATGGCGGCGGCCGTCATCGGACGGCCCATCGGGCGGGGGACGGGCATCCCCGGACGGACGACGGTGGCGGCAGCGTGAGCGGCGTGGCGCTGGGGCATGGTCATGTCTTCGTCTCCGGAACCTAGCTCGTGTCGTGGCGCCGGCTTCCCCACCGGCAACTGAACACGCACGCGCTGGTACTGAGAGTAAGGGGGCGTGCGTGACGGAAGCGATGGTTGAAACGAACAGGCGGACCGGTCCGTCCTAGGCAGAACTACACCTATGCAACACGGTGCACACGCGTTTCGGCGCGTTTCGCGACACGGTAAGAACTCGGTGACGCAGCGTCGCCCATTTCCTCGCCTCCGTGCACTAGCGTGTTCGCCCGCTCACGCACCGTCCGGTCGATCTGTCGACTCGGGAAGGCGCCGGCACTGCGTCCTAGCGGCTCGACGTCAGGACTTGTCGGCACCCAGCTCCACAGAACGGGCGTGCGCCGCCTCGATGGCCGCCATCAGCGCCGCACGGACGCCGTGCTTCTCCAGCTCCCGGATCGCGGCGATGGTCGTGCCGCCCGGGCTGGACACCGCCTCGCGCAGCTGGACGGGGTGCTCCCCCGAGTCACGCATCATCACCGCCGCGCCCAGCGCCGTCTGCACGATGAGGTCGGCGGCCAGCGCGCGGGGCAGGCCCAGCAGGATGCCGGCGTCCACCATCGCCTCGACCAGGTAGAAGAAGTACGCCGGCCCGCTGCCCGACAGCGCGGTGACGGCGTCCTGCTGCGACTCCGGGACCCGGCGGACCTGCCCGACGGCGGCCAGCAGGGCCTCCGCCTCGTCCAGGTGCTCCTCACCCGCGTGCGCACCGGCCGACAGCACGCTCATGCCCTCGTCCACCAGCGCCGGGGTGTTCGGCATCACCCGCACCACCGGGACGCCGGGGGACAGCGCGGCCTCGAGCCGCGCGGTGGGCACCCCCGCGGCGACCGAGACGATCAGGTGCCCGGTGTCGACGTGCTCGGTGACCAGGCCGAGGAGCGTGTCGATGTCCTGCGGCTTCACCGCGAGGAGGAGCACGCGCGCCCGGGCCGCGGCGTCGGCCAGCGACACCGCCGGCACGCCGTAGCGCCCGGTCAGCTCCGCGGCGCGCTCCGCGCTGCGCTCGACGACCAGGATCCCGTCGGCCCCGCCGCGCCGGACCAGGCCCGAGAGCAGCGCCTCACCGATCTTGCCGCCGCCGATGATCGCCAGGCCGCGGCGGCCGGTGGCCGTCACGACCGCCCACCCGCGACGGGCACCTGCGCGCGGACGGCGCAGCCGACGGCCGGTAGGCGGCGGTCCTCGGTCGGTTCTCCCCAGGGCATGACGTGCTCCCAGCTCTCGGGCGCGCGGCCGCTCCCGGCCGCGCGCTCTCCGGTGATGGCGATCGGTCGCGGCTGGACGGACGCGACGGCCGGTCCCCCGTCGCCGGCCACCAGGACGACCGGGCAGCGAGCGGGCCCACCGGGGAACCGGCGGCGCGGGTGGACGGGCACGCCCGAAACCGTAGTGCTCCGGCGTGTGCCGGCTCAGGGCGCCGGGTAGCGCCGCCGTCATGGCAGGAGAACTGGACGGGATGAGGGTGGCCGTGCTGGCCACCGACGGTGTCGAGCAGGTCGAGCTGGACCGGCCCTGGCAGGCGCTCGAGGAGGCCGGTGCCGAGCCGGAGCTGGTGTCGTCCTCGACCGGCACGATCACCGCCTACGACCACATCGACAAGGGCGAGCACCGCACGGTGGACACCGACCTCGGGTCGGCGGACCCGGACGACTACGCGGCGCTGGTCCTGCCGGGCGGCGTGATCAACGGCGACTTCGTGCGCGCCGACGCCGACGCGGTGACCTTCGTCAAGGCCTTCTTCGAGGCGGGGAAGCCGGTGGCGGCGATCTGCCACGCGCCCTGGGTGCTGATCGAGGCCGACGTGGTCCGCGGCCGGCGCATGACCTCCTGGCCGTCGCTGCAGACCGACCTGCGCAACGCGGGCGCGAACTGGGTGGACGAGGAGGTCGTCGTCGACGGGAACCTGATCACCAGCCGCAAGCCCGACGACCTGGACGCGTTCGGGGCGGCGATCGTCGAGGAGTTCGCGGCCTCGCGCGACGCCGAGCCGGCCGACGCCTGAGGGCGGATCAGGACGTCGCGAGGAGGGTGGCCGCCGGGGCGATGGTCAGCAGGGTCCCGGCGAACACCAGGACGGCGAGCAGCCGGGCGCCGACCGGCTCGGCGCCCTGGCGCTCCCGCCACACGTTGACCCCGCTCACCAGGCCGGCGACCGCGAGCGGGGCGAGGAAGACCGCCAGGTGCGGGATCATCTCCCACAGCACCGTGGCCGCGAAGTAGATGCCCACCCCGGCCGCGAGGGCGATGACCAGCTCGCCGGCGAACCGGAGCCAGGCCAGCGCGCTCTCCCGCGGGGTGACGTCCAGGTCGGCGTCCGGGTCGCCGGCCCGCACGACCGGGATCGGCCCGGTCGAGGGGACGCCGTCGCGGGACGACTTCTCGGTGGCCGGCGCGTCGGTGACCGATGCCTCGCGGGCGGGCCGGCGCGTGGCCGTGCGCTGCGCGCCGGCGGCCTCGGCGGGCCGCCGCAACGGCGGCACCGGACCCGAGGGGTGCGGCACCCCGGGCTTGCGGTCCGGCCGCAGGCCGGGGATCGCGGCGGTCACCGGGTCGGCGGCCCGGCCCGACGCCCGGGCCCCGTGACTGCGCGCCGGGGCCGGCTCCGGCAGCTGCATGTCGCTGCGCCGCCGGCCGTACCCGGAGCGGTCGGCACCGGCGTCGGCGCGGCGCTGGCGGATCCCGGTGTCGTCCTCGTCCTCGACCCGGCGACGGCGGGCGGTGCGGGCGGCGGACTCGATTCCTGCCTCCCGCAGGATCTCGGCGAGCGAGCGACCTCCCGTGTCCGGGTTCCAGTCCGGCTCGGCCATCACGCGCCTCCCAACGAGTCCAGCCTGCGCAAGATGACTCCCTCGCGCAGCGCCCACGGACAGATCCGCACGGACGGTACGTCGAGCGCACGCAGAGTAGCGGCAGCCACGACCGCACCGGCGGGAACCTGGTGCGCCCGCGCGGCGGACACGCCCGGCAGCTCGGCCAGCGCCGACGAGCCGATGCGCGAGACGAAGCCGACCAGCTGACCCAGCCCGGTCGCGGTCAGCTCCCGGGGGACGCGCAGCCCGGCGCCCGACGGCGCGGCCCCGGCGAGCCGGGCGAGGGTGCGGAAGGTCTTGCTCGTGGCGGCCACCAGGTCCGGCGGACCGGCCGCGGCGATCTTCTCCGCCGCCGGCCCGAGCAGGTCGGCGGCGTGCGCGGCGAGCTCGTCCAGGGCTGCGAGGTCGGGGCGTCCACCCTCCTCCGCCCGGGGCAGGAACCGCCGCGTCATCCGGCCCGCCCCCAGGGGGAGGGAGAGGGCCACCTCGGGGTCCTCGTCGATGCCCGCGGCGAGCTCCAGGGAGCCCCCGCCGATGTCGAGCACCAGCAGCCGGCCGGCGCTCCAGCCGAACCAGCGCCGGACGGCGAGGAAGGTCAGCCGCGCCTCCTCCTCGCCGCTGAGCACCTGCAGCTCCACACCGGTGCGCCGCTGGACCCGGTCCAGCACCTCCAGGCCGTTGGCCGCCTCGCGGATGGCCGAGGTGACCAGCGCCATGAACTCGTCGCAGCGCTGCGCCTCCGCCTGCGCGCGGGCGTCCTGCACCGCCTGGAGGAGCGCCTTCTCCCCCGCCTTGGACAGCACGTCGTCGGGCCCCACGTGCTCGGCCAGCCGGAGCACCGACCTGTCGTCGTGCATCGGCGTGGGGTGCGCACCGCGGTGGGCGTCCACCACCAGCAGATGCACGGTGTTCGATCCGACGTCCAGCACACCCAACCGCATGCGAGCGATTCTGCCTGGCCCCCTCCAGAGGCTCGCGCCGAGCGGAGCGAGGCGTGCGGACGCGGGGGGCCTTCTAGGCTGGCCCGGTGCGAAACGAGCCTCCCGACGAGGTCGACCCGGACTTCCCCCGCGAGTGGGTGGAGTTCCCCGATCCCGCCGACCCCGAGCACGTCGTCCGGGCGGACCTGACCTGGCTGACGTCGGCGTGGACGTGCGTCTTCGGCCGGGGCTGCGCAGGCGTCGTCGAGGGCCGGGCGGACGACGGCTGCTGCAGCCACGGGGCCTTCTTCACCGACGAGGACGACCTGCACCGGGTGACCGCCGCGGTGGCCGACCTCACCGGCGAGGACTGGCAGCTCGCCCCGGTCGGGCGCGGCGCGTGGACCGAGGAGGACGGCGCCGACGACGAGGACGACGCCACCCGGTCGCTCCGGACCCGCGTGGTGGACGGCGCCTGCGTCTTCCTGAACCGGCCGGGGTTCTCCGGCGGCACGGGGTGCGCGCTGCACCGGATGGCGCTGCGCACCGGCCTGCACCCCCTCACCACCAAGCCGGACGTGTGCTGGCAGCTGCCGGTCCGCCGCGAGCAGGAGCACGTGGACCGCCCCGACGGCACGCGGGTGCTGGTCTCGACGATCGGTGAGTTCGACCGGCGCGGGTGGGGGCCCGGCGGTGCCGACCTGCACTGGTGGTGCACCGGCTCCCCGACGGCGCACGTCTCCCCCGAGCCGCTGGTCGAGACCTACGCCGCGGAGCTGGTCGCGCTGCTCGGGGCGCCGGCCTACGAGGAGCTACGCCGGCTGGCCGAGCTCCGGCTAGACCTGGGCCTGATCGCCCCGCACCCCGCCAGCCCGGCGCTCGCCGGGCCGGTACCCCTCCAGCTGCACCGGCGGCGCCCCGACGCGTGACGCCCCGCCGGTCCGGAAGGTCTGCCGGTAGGAGCGCGGGGAGACCCCGCGCCGGCGGGCGAACTGCTCGCGCAGCCCGGCGGCGGTCCCGAAGCCCACCAGCCGGGCGATCTCCTCGACGGGCGCATCGCTGTTCTCCAGCAGCTCCTCGGCCGCCGCCAGCCGCTGCGCGAGCACCCAGGCGTGCGGCGTCGTCCCGGTCGTGGCCTTGAACCGCCGAGCGAAGCTGCGCGGGCTCATCAGGGCCCGGCGCGCCAGGACGTCGACCGACAGGTCCTCGGCGAGGTGCCGGCCGGCCCACTCCAGGACGACGCCCAGCAGGTCGTCGGAGCAGGCGGGGACCGGGGCGTCGACGAACTGCGCCTGGCCGCCGTCGCGGTGCGGTGGGACGACCATCTCCCGGGCGAGCGCGTTCGCCGCTGTCGCGCCCCACTCGCGGCGCACCAGGTGCAGCAGCGCGTCGACGCCGGCCGCCGTCCCCGCACCGGTGATCACCTGCCCGTTGTCGACGTAGAGGACGGCAGGGTCGACGTCGAGAGCGGGGAACCGCGCGGCGAGCTCCCCGGCGTACTTCCAGTGCGTGGTCACCCGCCGCCCGTCCAGCAGGCCGGCGGCGGCGAGCACGAAGGCCCCGGTGCAGTGGCTCACCAGGATCGCGCCGCGGGCGGCAGCGGCCCGCAGCGCGTCCAGCAGCTCCGCCGAGGGGTCCTCCTCGAACACCTCCCAGGCGGTGATCAGCACGATGCCGGAGCGCTCCAGGCGGTCGAGGCCCTGCTCGACGACGATCGGGATGCCGGTGTCGGTACGGAGCACGCCGGGCCGCTCGGTGACCAGCGCGAAGTCGAAGACGGGCAGGCCGAGGGCGCGACGGTCGTAGCCGAACACCTCGGCGGCGACCCCCACCCCGAAGCTGCCGACGAGACCGTCGGCCACGACGGCGCTGACGACGACGGGAGCGGCGCCGGTGCCGGGCGCGGTGCTGGGCATGCACAGATGATGGCAGAAATCATGCGATGCCGGTCGTTCCTGCCACTCGTCCCGCCGGCCCGACCGGCGCAGGCTGCCGGCATGCTGCTGATCACCTGCCCCGTCACCCGCTCCGACGAGCTGGTCGCCGACCGGCGGATCCGGTCGGTCACCAACCACCCGACGCACATCGGGCTGCACGTCGAGTGCCCCGCCTGCGGCGCCGTGCACGCGTACCGGACCGGCCGCCGCTGGGAGGCCGCCCGGGCCGCGCGCGCCGCCGCACCCGCCCGGGAGGCGAGGGAGCTGCACCCGGCCTAGCATCGAACACATGAGCGAACCGAACGCCGCGGACCAGACCACCGAGAAGGACCCGGACGAGTGGGTCACCGGTGACGAGCCCGCCACGGGTGCGCAGAAGAGCTACCTCGAGACGCTCGCCCGGGGCACCGACGAGGAGATCCCGGAGGACATCTCGAAGGCCGACGCCTCGAAGAAGATCGACGACCTGAAGTCGTAGGACCCCGGCCCCGTCCCGGGTCCCACCCCGAGCGTGCGAGGGGTGGGGAGACGGGTGCCCTTCCTCAGGCCTCCAGCTTGTAGCCCAGACCCCGCACCGTCAGCAGGTACTTCGGGTTCGCGGGGTCGGGCTCGAGCTTGGCCCGCAGCCGCTTCACGTGGACGTCGAGGGTCTTGGTGTCGCCGACGTAGTCCGATCCCCACACCCGGTCGATGAGCTGGGCCCGCGTGAGCACCCGGCCGGCGTTGCGGAGCAGGAACTCCAGCAGGTCGAACTCCTTCAGCGGGAGGGCGACCTGTTCCCCGTCGACCGCGACGACGTGCCGCTCGACGTCCATCCGGACCGGCCCGGCGGTCAGCACCCCGCCCTCGACGGGCGCCGCCTCCGCGGCCTCGCCCCGTCGGCGCAGCACCGCGCGGATGCGCGCGACCAGTTCGCGCGCCGAGTACGGCTTGGTCACGTAGTCGTCGGCACCGAGCTCGAGGCCGACGACCTTGTCGATCTCGGCGTCCTTCGCGGTGAGCATGATGATCGGCACGTTGCCGCGGGACCGCAGCGCCCGGCAGACCTCGGTGCCCGGCAGGCCGGGGAGCATCAGGTCGAGCAGCACGATGTCGGCGCCGCCGCGGTCGTACTCCTCCAGCGCATCGGGCCCGGTGGCGGCCACGACGGTCTCGAAGCCCTCCCGCCGCAGCATGTAGGACAGGGCGTCGGAGAAGGACTCCTCGTCCTCGACGACCAGGACTCGGCTCATGGGGTCTCGCTCTCCAGTTTCTGCGTTGCGGGGACGGACGACTCCGCCGCCGGGTTCTCGGCGGGGCCGGCGAGCGGGATGCGCAGGGTGAACGTCGAGCCCAGCCCTTCCTCGCTCCAGACGGTCACCGAACCACCATGGTTGCTGGCGACGTGCTTGACGATGGCCAGGCCCAGCCCGGTTCCCCCGGTGCTGCTGGCGCGGGACTGGTCCACCCGGTAGAAGCGCTCGAACACCCGGTGCCGGTCCGCGCGCGGGATGCCGATGCCGCTGTCGGTGACGGCGATCTCCGCGAACCCCGACCGCGCCCGGGCGGCGACCGCGACCCGGCTCCTGCCCTCGCTGTAGGCCACCGCGTTGGCCAGCAGGTTGGTCACCGCCGTGACCAGCTGGCTCTCCACCCCGCGCACCACCAGCCCATGCTGCCCGCCGACCACGATCTCCAACTCCTTGGCGCGGGCGGCGGTGCGTGTGCGGTCGACCGCCTCGCCGAGCACCCGGTCGACCTCCACGGGCACCAGGTCGGGCAGCGGCTCGCCGCCCTGCAGCCGGGAGAGGTCGATCAGCTCCCGCACCAGCCGACCCAGCCGGTCGGCCTCGTGGGTGATCCGGGCCGCGAAGCGCTGCACCGCCTCGGGGTCGTCGGCCGCCCCCTCGATGGCCTCGGCGAGGAGGGCCAGCGCCCCCACCGGCGTCTTGAGCTCGTGCCCCACGTTCGCGACGAAGTCGCGGCGCACCGCCTCCACCCGCCGCGCCTCGGTGACGTCCTGGAGCACCAGCGCGACCTGGCCGGGAGGCGGGGTCGTGCCGCCGTCGAGGCGCACGCCGTGCACACCGACCAGCCGCGGCCCCCCGCCGACCACGTCACCGGGCAGCCGGACGTCCACGCGGCGGGAGCCCCCGCCGCGCACCGCCCGGGCGAGCGTCAGCAGCTCGGGCACCAGCAGCCGGGTGCCCCGCACGATGCCCAGCGCCCGGGCCGCCGGGTTGGCCAGCAGCACGGCGTCGTCGATGCCGACCACCACGACCGCCGGATCCATCAGCTCCACCAACCGCCGAGCCAGCACGTCCTCGGGCAGCGCGACGGCCGCCCCGTCGAGGGGGCGGCGCCCCAGCTCGCGGCCGGAACGGAGGATGATGGCGGCGGCCACCACCCCACCCAGGAGGAGGCCGACCACCAGGGCGACCAGTGGACTCACGGCCCAGATGCTAGGTGTGCCGGGGCCGGGCACCATGATCCGGCAAGAGGTTCACCGCTCGGACGGGTCAGTGTTCACCGGCGATAGGGCCGGAGTTCACCCCTCAGCGGCCGGAACGGTCCCCGGCGCGCCTACCGTCGCCGGGGAATCACGACGAGAGGACGACCGTGCGGGACACTTACCACGAGGAACTCGAAGACATCAACACCTGCCTGGTGGAGATGGCCAACTCCGTGGGCTCGCAGATGAGCACCGCCACGACGGCGCTCCTCGACGCCGACGTCGCCCTGGCCGACCGGGTCATCGCCGGCGACGACCAGATCGACGCCACCCGGGAGAGCATCGAGCAGCGCACGTTCACCCTGCTCGCCCGCCAGCAGCCGGTGGCCGGCGACCTGCGGACCATCACGGCGGCCATGCGGATCGTCGCCGACCTCGAGCGCATGGGCGACCTCGCCGCGCACATCGCCAAGGTGGCGCGCATGCGGTTCCCCGACCACGCGGTGCCGCAGGAGGTGCGCCCGGCCTTCCTGGAGGCCGGCAACGTGGCCGAGCTGCTCATCGCGAAGACGGCGACGGTGATCGCGAAGCGGGACATCGAGGCGGCGCGGGAGCTGGAGACCGACGACGACGCGATGGACCAGATCCACCGCGGCCTGTTCCGCCAGCTGCTGAGCGAGACCTGGCCGCACGGCATCGAGTCGGCCATCGACATCACGCTGCTGGGTCGCTACTACGAGCGCTTCGCCGACCACGCGGTCAGCGTGGCCCGGCGGGTCTGCTACCTGGTCACCGGCGAGCGCTGGGAGTCCGAGGCGACCGCATCGTCGTCCTGACGGACGGCACCGCGGCCTGGAGCCGCTCCCTGCTGGGCTGAGCCCGGCGCTGCCGACTCCCCCGGGGAATCCCCGGGTCCCCTCCGTCGCAGCGCCCGCAGGGGGCGGCTCCCGCGCTTCCTCACCGACCCCTGCGGGGCCGGCCCGTCAGCGCTTGCCCTGGTTCTTGACGGCCTCGATGGCGGCCGCCGCGGCGCCGGGGTCGAGGTACTCGCCGCCCGGCTTCACCGGCCGCAGGTCGTCGTCGAGGTCGTAGCGGAGCGGCACCCCGGTCGGGATGTTGAGGCCGACGACCTCGTCCTTCCCCATGTCGTCGAGGTGCTTCACCAGCGCGCGCAGGCTGTTGCCGTGGGCGGCGACCAGCACGGTCTTCCCCAGCCGCAGGTCCGGCACGATCGCGTCGTACCAGTACGGCAGCATCCGGACGACGACGTCGGCCAGGCACTCGGTCGCCGGGCGCGCCTCCGGCGGGAGGAACGAGTAGCGGGCGTCGCCGTCCTGGCTGTACTCGCTGCCCGGCTCGATCGGCGGCGGCGGGGTGTCGTAGGAGCGGCGCCAGGTCATGAACTGCTCCTCGCCGTACTCGGCGAGCGTGGCGGCCTTGTCCTTGCCCTGCAGCGCCCCGTAGTGCCGCTCGTTCAGCCGCCAGGAGCGCCTCACCGGGATCCACTGCCGGTCGGCCTCGTGCAGCGCCAGCTCAGCGGTCATGATCGCCCGGCGCAGCAGCGAGGTGTGCGAGACGTCGGGCAGCAGCCCGTGCTCGGCCATCAGCCGTCCGCCGCGGGCAGCCTCCTCGCGCCCCTTCTCCGTGAGCGGCACGTCCACCCAGCCGGTGAAGAGGTTGGCCTTGTTCCACTCGCTCTCGCCGTGGCGGAGCAGCACCAGGGTTCCCGTCGAGGTCGTCACGGCGATCATCCTGCCCGACGCCGCCGCCACGGGCAGCAGGGCCGTCAGGCCAGGGCCAGCTCCCGCTCGCCGTCGCGCGCCCAGCACACCGCCGCGGTGACCTCCTCGCTGCCCGTGGGCACGGCGAGGGCCGCGCCGCGGCCGGGCACCGGTGCGGCGCACCCTCGTCAACACTCCGTTGCGCTATCGGGTCACTGCGTGGCCGAGGACACCCGTCTCGGCCGGCCCGGCAGCCAGAGCAGCACCACCACCGCCGCGACGAGGGTCGCGGCCGCCGTCCCGATGGCCGTCACGTGCATCGCCGTGACGAACGCCTCCCGGGCGGGCTCGATCACCGCGGTCGCGGCCCGCGCGACCTCCGGCGTCCCCTCGGCCTGCGCCCGGCGCACGGCGTCCAGCGTGGCGACGACCGACTGCCGGGCGTCGTCGCGCGCACCGGCCGGGAGCCCGTCGGCCACGGACCCCAGCTGTGCGGAGTAGGTGGCGGCCAGCAGGGAGCCCAGGATCGCGACGCCCAGGGCGCCGCCCACCTGCCGCACCGAGTTGTTGACCGCGGCACCGGCGCCGGCCTTCTCCCGCGGCACCACGGACATGATCGACTCGGTTGCGGGGGCCATGACCGCGCCCATGCCGAGCCCCTGCACGGAGAGCACCACCAGCAGCAGCCAGACGGGGGAGGTGAGGTCGAGCAGCTGCACCCCGAGGAACGACAGGGTGATGAGCAGGAAGCCGGTCGCGCAGACGGCCTTGGCCCCGAACCGCTCGGCCAGCCCGGAGCTGCGGGGCGCCATGAGCGCCATGCCGAGCGCGACCGGGATCAGCGCCGCGCCGCTCTGCAACGGCGAGTAGCCGCGCGCGCCCTGCAGGTAGAACACCAGGTAGAACGTCGCGCCGAGGAGCGCGAAGAAGTTCAGGCCGAGGGCTGCTGCGGCGGCGGAGAAGGCCGGGTTGCGGAACAGCGAGACGTCGAGCGCGGGGTGGGCCGACCGGCGCTGCAGCCAGACGAAGACGGCCAGCAGGACCAGACCGCCGAGCAGGGGTACGAGGACGCCCGGCGTCGTCCACCCCGCTCCCCCGCCGCCGTGGATGATGCCGTAGACGAGGCCGGCGAGCGCGACGATCGACAGCAGCACGCCCGGCACGTCCAGCCGGCCGGGGTTGGGGTCCCTCGACTCCGGGACGAAGGCGAGCACGGCGACGATGCCCAGCGCCGCCACGGGGACGCCGACGAGGAAGACCGCGCCCCACCAGAAGTGCTCCAGGACCGCGCCCCCGGCCAGCGGGCCGCCGGCGACGGCGATCCCGGCCGTCCCCGCCCAGACGCCGATGGCGCGCCCGCGCTCGCGGGGCGGGAAGACGTTGGTGATGACCGCCAGCGTCGTCGGCTGGACCGCCGCCCCGCCGATGCCCATCACCGCCCGCCAGGCGATGAGCTCCAGGGGGCTGTCGCTCAGCGCGGCGAACACCGACCCCACGGCGAAGATGCCCAGCCCGATCAGCAGCACCCGCCGGCGGCCGATCCGGTCGCCGATGACGCCCCAGGTGAACAGCAGGCCGGCGAACACGAGGATGTAGGCGTCGACGACCCACTGGAGCTCGCCCTGGCTGGCCTCCAGCTCCCGCTGCAGCGTCGGGAGGGCGACGTTGAGGATCGTGTTGCCCATGATCACCACGAGCAGGCAGACGGTCATGGTGGCCAGCACCCACCACCGGCGGGCGTAGCCGGGCCCCGCGCCCTCGCCGGGTGCCTCGGCACCCGGCTGCGACCTGTCCGTCGCCGTCACGCCCCGGGCGCCGGGTCGGCGCCCCGCCCTCCCGCGGCCGGGCGGCGCGAGGGGTCGGCGAAGGCCGCGAACGCCTCCAGGTTGCGCAGCGACTCCCCGCGCTTGACCCGCCACTCCCACTCGCGGCGGATCGACGTGCCGAACCCGATCTCGAGCATGGTGTTGAAGTGGTCGTCGGCGTAGCTGAGGACCGCCCCGAGGAGCCGGTCGAGCTCCTCGGGCGTGACGGCGGCGTGCGGCAGCCGGCCGGTCAGGTACACGTCGCCGACGGAGTCGATCGAGTACGAGACGCCGTACATGCGGGCGTTGTGCTGCAGCAGGTAGGTCCACAGCTGCTCGCGGTTCTCGTCGGGCTGGCGGCAGACGAACGCCTCCACGCGCAGCGCGTGATCCCCGACGATGAGCCCGCAGACCGTCTTCAGCTTCTTCGTCCCCGGCAGCTCCACGAGCCACGTGCCCGGCCTCGGGTGCTCGTGCACCAGCTCGCTGTCGCGCAGGGTCCGGTCGATGACGGCGTCGAGCTCCTCGATCGTCCGGTTCACCGCGCGACCCCCATCCCGGGCAGGGCCCGCAGCGGCCCACCCCGGCGGTCGCGCACCGGGCGGGCCGGCGGCGCCGCCATGTCGGCGGCCGCGGCGACGTAGGCGTCGACGAGCGCGTCGGCGGTGCGGTCCCAGGAGAAGCCGGCCGCGTGCCGGCCGGCGCCCGCGGCCAGCAGCTCCCGGCGGGCGAGGACCGAGCGCACCGCGGCGGCGTAGTCGTCGGCCCGGTGGCCGTCGACCAGCACACCGGAGACACCGTCGCGCACCGCCGTCGGCAGGCCGCCCACGGCCGCCGCGACGACGGGGGTGCCGCAGGCCTGCGACTCCAGCGCCACCAGGCCGAAGGACTCGTTGTGGCTGGGGACGACCGTCACGTCCGCGGCCCGGTAGAACTCGGCCAGCCGCGCGGGCGGCTGCGGCGCGTGGAAGCGGACGACGTCGCCGATGCCCAGCGAGCGGGCCAGCTGCTCGAGCTGCCGGGGAGCGTCCAGGCCCGTGCCGCTGGGCGCACCGACCACGTGCACCTGCAGCCGGGAGCGCAGCGCCGGGTCGTCGGCCAGCAGGCGGGCCGCGGTGTGCAGCAGCACGTCGGGAGCCTTGAGCGGCTGGATGCGCCCGACGAACAGCAGCACGACGGCGTCGTCCGGGACGCCGATCGTGCGGCGGGCCGCCGCCCGGCTGCCCGGCCGGAACCGGTCGAGGTCGACCCCCGGCGGGACGACGAGGGTGCGCGCGGGGTCCGCGCCGTAGAGGCGCACCAGCTGGCGGGCCTCCTCGTCGGTGTTGGCGATCAGCCGGTCGGCCTCGGCCACCACCTGCTCCTCCCCGATCACGCGGGCGCGGGGCTCGGGGCGGTCGCCCGCGGCCAACGCCTCGTTCTTGACCTTGGCCAGGGTGTGCGCGGTGTGCACCAGCGGCACCCCCCACCGGTCGCGGGCCAGCCAGCCGACCTGCCCGGAGAGCCAGTAGTGCGAGTGCACGACGTCGTAGTGGCCCGGCTCGTGCTGGGCCTCCGCGCGCAGCACCGCGGCCGTGAACGCGCAGAGCTGGGCGGGCAGCTCCTCCTTGCCCAGGCCCTCGAACGGCCCGGCGCTGACGTGCCGCACGGTGACGCCGGGCGTCACCTCCACCACCGGGGGCAGCTCGCTGGAGGTGGCGCGGGTGAAGACGTCGACCTCGATGCCCTGGGCGGCCAGCCGGCGCGACACCTCGACGATGTAGACGTTCATGCCGCCGGCATCACCGGCACCGGGCTGGTCCAGCGGGCTGGTGTGCACCGACAGCGTCGCCACGCGCGCCGGGCGGCCGGCCCGGGGGAAGCGGCGAGCGGGCACGACGGACCTCCGCTCTGCTCTGCGAGGGCCCCGACCGGCACCCCTGTCGGTACTCCATCCTGCAACAGCGCCAGGATGGGCACATGTCAGGTTCCTCACCCCCGGCCCCCGCGGGGGCCGGCGCCCTGCCCGGTACCGGCCGCACCGCCGTCGTCACCGGCGCCTCGAGCGGGATCGGCGCGGCCACGGCCCGCCGGCTGACCGCCGAGGGCTTCGACGTCGTCGTCGGCGCCCGCCGCCTCGACCGTCTCGAGGCGCTCGCCTCGTCGATCGGGGCCCGGGCCCTCCCCCTCGACGTGACCGACCCCGGCTCGGTGGAGGCGTTCACCGCCGCCCTCGACCGCGTCGACGTGCTGGTCAACAACGCGGGCGGGGCGTTCGACACCGCGCCGGTGGCCGAGGCCGACCTGGACTCGTGGGCGCGCACCTACGAGGTGAACGTGCTCGGGACCGTGCGGCTCACGAAGGCCCTGCTGCCGGCGCTGCGCGCCAGCGGCGCCGGGGACGTGCTGTTCGTCGGCTCCACCGCGGGGCTGATCTCCTACGAGGGCGGCGCCTCGTACACGGCGGCCAAGCACGGGGTGCACACGCTGGCCGAGACGCTGCGACTGGAGCTCTGCGGCGAGCCGGTCCGGGTGATCGAGATCGCCCCCGGCATGGTGAAGACGGAGGAGTTCTCGCTCAACCGGACGGGCTCGCAGGAGCGGGCCGACGCCGTCTACCGCGGGGTGCGCGAGCCGCTGGTGGCCGAGGACGTCGCCGACTGCATCGCGTGGGCGGTCACCCGCCCGCACCACGTCAACGTCGACCTGCTCGTCGTGCGGCCGCGCGCCCAGGCCGCCCAGCACAAGGTGGCCCGGGAGGAGTGACGATGCAGATCCGCGAGGCGACCGGCGCCGACTGGCCGGCGATCCACCCGATCTTCCGTGCGGTCGTCGACGCCGGGGAGACCTACGCCTATCCCGCCGGGCTCTCCTCCGAGGAGGCGCGGGCGCTGTGGATGGAGCCCCCGCCCGGACGCACGTTCGTCGCCGTCGACGGCGACCGGGTCCTGGGCAGCGCGAAGACGGGCCCGAACCGGCCGGGGCGCGGCTCCCACGTGGCGACGGCGAGCTTCATGGTCGACCCGGCGGCGCAGGGCCGCGGCGTGGGCCGCGCCCTCGGCGAGCACGTGGTAGCGGCGGCGCGCGCGGGCGGCTACCGGGCGATGCAGTTCAACGCCGTCGTCGAGACCAACACGGCGGCCGTGCGCCTGTGGCGGTCACTGGGCTTCCGCGTCATCGGCACCGTGCCGGAGGCGTTCGAGCACCCCGAGCACGGCTACGTCGGCCTCCACGTCATGCACCTGGACCTGACCGGCGGCTGACGGCACGGTCGCGCCGGGTGGGGCCCGGAGGGTCCCGCGCAGGCGCGACTCAGCGGCTCAGCGCGATGGGGGGACGGCAACTGGTGGCGGTGTCGCCCGGTAGGGCGACGGGGTCGTCGGCTCGCGCTCCAGGGTGACGCCGAACCGCTCCCGCACGGTGCCGACCACCCGATCGGCGAAGGCCAGCAGCTCCGCCGCCGTCGCGCCGTCGGAGGTGGTGAGGGCCAGGCTGTGCCGTGACGACGTCCCCACCCGCCCGTCCCGGGTGCCGCGGCCGAAGCCGGCGTGCTGCACCAGCCACGCGGCGCTGAGCTTGACCAGGCCGTCGCCGGCCGGCCAGCTGGGGCACCCCTCGACGGCGTGCCCGGCCGGCACGACCGGGTTGGTGAAGAACGACCCGGCGCTGCGGCAGTCGGGGTCGGCCGGGTCCCAGACCATCCCCTTGCCGCGGCGCAGCGCGAGGACGGCGTCGCGGACGGCGGCCAGCGGCGCCCGCTCACCGATCTCGACGCCGAGGGACCGGGCCAGCTCCGCGTAGCCGACCGGCCGGGAGAGCTCGCCGGGGTGCAGCGCGAAGGCCACCTCGAGGACGACGAACCGGCCGGGCTCGCGCTTGAGCCGACTGTCCCGGTAGGCGAACCCGCACTCGGCCGGCGCGAGCGTGCGCTCGGCCTTCTCGGCGCGGTCGTACACGCGCACGCCGGTGATGGTCTGCGCGACCTCCTGGCCGTACGCGCCGACGTTCTGCACCGGCGTCGCCCCGGTCGACCCGGGGATCCCCGACAGCGCCTCCACGCCGGCCAGCCCGTGGGCGACCGTGTAGGCGACCAGCGCGTCCCAGTCCTCCCCCGCCTGCACGGTGAGGCGATCGCCCGCCCGCTCGATCCCGCGGGAGCGGACGGCGACCACGTCACCCCGCCACCCCTCGTCCGGGGCGATGAGGTTCGAGCCGCCGCCGATGAGCAGCAGCGGGCGGCCGGACTCGTCGGCGTCGCGGACCGCTGCCACGAGCTCGGCGGCCGTCTCCACCTCGATCAGCCGCTCGGCGGGACCGCCCACGGCCAGGGTGGTGAGCTCCGCCAGCGGGACCCCGGATCGCACCTGCACGGGGACGACGGTAGCCCGGACTAGGCTCCCACCCGGTGAGCGAGCCTGGCAACGACCACAAGCGCCGGGCCTCGCTGTCCCCTCAGCCGCAGCGCAAGGCGCCCCGGCTGGCCGCGGGGCGGGCGCGGGCACTGGGCCTGCCCACCCGTGGGACCACCAACGCCAACCGGCTGCGCCGGGTCGACCGGTGGCTGGTGGCCACGCAGGTGCCGCGGCTGCGGGACGCCGCTCGTCCGCTCGTCGTGGACCTGGGCTACGGCTCCTCCGCCGTGACGACGCTGGAGCTGGCCGAGCGGCTGGGACCGGAGGTCGCCGGCCTGGAGGTCGTCGGGCTGGAGATCGACCCGGCGCGGGTGGCGGCCGTGGCCGCCGACCGGGATCCGCCGCGGGTGGACTTCCGGGTGGGCGGGTTCGAGCTGGCCGGGCTGCGGCCGGTCCTGGTGCGGGCCTTCAACGTGCTGCGCCAGTACGACGAGGAGTCCGCGGCGCGCGCCTGGGACACCATGCGCGGCGGGCTCGCCCCCGGCGGGTTGATCGTCGAGGGCACCTGCGACGAGTGGGGGCGGCGCTCGGCCTGGGTGGCGCTGGACGCCGACGGCCCGCTCACCCTGACGCTCGCGGCGCGCGTCTCCGACATCGCGACGCCGTTCGATCTCGCCGAGCGGCTGCCCAAGGCGCTCATCCACCACAACGTGCCCGGCCAGCCGGTCCACGAGTTCCTGCGCGCCTTCGACGCCGCCTGGGCCGCCGCCGCCGGGATGAGCGCCTTCGGCCCCCGCCAGCGCTGGACGACGGCGGTGGAGGCGCTGGGCGCGCAGGGGTGGCCGCTGGTGGGCTCCAGCCGGCGCTGGCGGCACGGCGAGATCACCGTGCGGTGGTCGGCGGTCGCCCCGGTCTGAGCGGGCCTCAGCCCTCGTCCGGCACCGGCGTCACCGGGCACTCGACCACCACGGCGGCCATCCCGGTGCCCGATCCGCTGTCGTGCAGCTCGCCGGGCTCCCAGAGGACGGCGTCCCCCGCCGCCAGCGCCACCCGGACACCGTCACCGCCGGCCGCCCAGCCCTCCCCGGAGACCACCGCGAACAGCTGCCAGAGGCGCGTCTCGTGCCGGCCCAGGACCGCGCCGGCCGCGAAGGTCACCAGGTGCACCGCGAAACCGGGCACCGACTCCGGCACCCGGGCCGGCGAGACCATGGACACCCCACGGCTGCCGAAGGCGGTGATCTCCCGCGGCGGCAGCTCGACCCGGCGCACGTCGGGGACGGTAGCCGCCCGAGCGCCGAGGGTCCCCCCGGGAACGCTCTGCCTCTGCTCCCAGGTGGGAGCAGAGGCAGAGTCTCGCCGGACCCCTGTACCGCCGGCCGTCCCCGGCGCCCACGCGCCCGCAGATGGGACCATGGCCTGCGATGTCAGCGGGGACGGCCGAGCGCCGGATGGGGACGGCGCACCGGTGAGAACTCCCCCGGGGCCGGTCCCCGTCGACGGCGGCACCGCGGAGCTGCTCGCCGACGCCGACCGCGACGGCTCGTGGGTGCTGATGGTGAACGGCACCCCGCAGTCCCACGTGGACCTCGCCGACCCCACCCACCTGGAGTTCGAGTACGTCCGGCGGATCGGCCACGTGCTGGACCTGGCCGCCGAGCCCGGCGCCCCGCTCGACGTGGTCCACCTCGGCGGCGGCGCGCTGACGCTCCCCCGCTACGTGGCCACCACGCGCCCCGGGTCGCGCCAGCGGGTCGCCGAGATCGACCAGCCCCTCACCGATCTGGTGCGCGAGTTCCTGCCGCTGCCGCGCGCCGCCCGGGTGCGGGTGCGGGCCGCCGACGCCCGCGAGGCCCTCGCCGCGCTGCATGCGGACAGCGCCGACGTCGTCGTCACCGATGTCTTCGCCGGCGCCCGCACGCCCGCCCACCTCACCACCGTCGAGTTCGCCGGCCAGGTCGCGCGGGCGCTCCGGCCCGGGGGCGTCTACGCCGCCAACGTGGCCGACGGGCCGCCGCTGCGCTTCGCACGCGGCCAGGTCGCCACGCTCCGCACCGCCTTCCGGCACGTCTGCCTGCTCGCCGAGCCGGGCATCCTGCGAGGCCGGCGCTTCGGCAACCTGGTCGCCGTCGCCTCCGACGCCGAGCTGCCGCTCGCGGAGCTCAGCCGCGCGTGCGCCCGCGACCCGATGCCGTCGCGCGTGGTCGACGGCATCGAGCTGGACCGGTTCACGGGCAACGCCCGGCCGGTCCTCGACGCCGATGCGCAGCCCTCGCCCGAGCCACCCGCCGGCGTGTTCGGCCGCTGACCACCCGACCGTCTGCGCGGAACCCGAGGCCACGAGGACGAGACGAACTCGTCGCACGGACCTAGGCTGGCCGCGTGACGACACCTGCGCCGTACCGGCTGCGCCGGGACACCCGCCACAAGATGGTCGCCGGCGTCTGCGCCGGCATCGCCCGACGTTTCGGGCTCTCGCGCAGCGGCCTGCGCGTGGCCTTCGTGCTCTCCTGCGTGCTCCCGGGCCCGCAGTTCGTGGCGTACCTGCTGCTCTGGATCATCATCCCGGCCGACGACCGGCCCTGAGCCGGGTCGACGGGGCGGCCGCCTGCTACCAGGTGTTGTCGCGGCGCATCCCGCCGACGGCGGGACGCACGTCGACCAGGTAGACGATCGCCGCGATGACCGCGGGCAGCCCGAGCAGCGACAGCGGGGTCTTCAGCCAGAAGATGACCAGCAGGGCCAGGCCGGTGATCGCCGCCCAGGCCGGCTTGGTCAGCTTGCCGGCGGCGACGTACCCGGCGGCCGGCCGGATGAGGGCGTCCACGAACGCCCAGGCGGTCAGCCCCAGGGACGCCCAGTACAGGATGAGCAGCAGCCATCCGTCGAACACGCCCATGCCCCGAGCCTACCCGCGCTCCGCCGTCCGCCGGACCAGCGAACCGGCAGACTCGCCCGAAGGGAGGGGCTCGCCGGACGCGACAGGGCCCCGGAGCGCTGGTCGCGGCTCCGGGGCCCTGGTCGGTGGCGCCGTGGCGTCAGTTCTTCTTGGTGGGCACCGCGGTCGGGTCCGCCGGCTTGGCGGCGCGGGCCCGGGTCACGCGGGCCGAGGTGGCCTTGGCCGGGGACTTGCGGGCGGCCGAGGTGCCCTTCTTGGCGGGCTTGGCCTTGGGCGCCGCGACGGCCTCCTCGGCGACGTCCTTGGTCGCGTCGGCGGCGTCCTCGAGCTTGTCCTCGGCCTTGGCCGCCGCCTTGGTGGCCTTCGCCGCGGTCTTCTGCGCGACCGAGGTCACCTCGTTGGAGGCCTCGACCACGGCCTCCGCGCCGTCCTCGAGCGCGTCCTCGAGAGCGTCCTCGACGGTGTCGACGGCCCGCTCGGCGCGACGGACGACGCGGCGGACACCGGGCTGGCGGCGCAGGTCCTCGACGACGACCGCGCCGCGCTCGGCCAGGGTCTCCACCGTGGCGGCGGCCTGGGTGCGGGCGGTCTCGACCAGCCCGGCGACGGTGCTGGCCAGCACCTCGGGACGGACGGCGTCGGCCAGCTGCTGGGCGGTGGTGCGGGCGGTGCCGGCGGCCTCGGCGGCCCGGGTGCGGGCCTCCTTGACGGCCAGGTCGGCCTGGACCTGCGCCTCGCCCGGCAGCGCCTCGGCGGTGCTGCGGAACTGCGCGACGACGGTGCGGGCCCGCTCGACGGCCAGGTCACCGGCGCCGACGAAGGCCAGCAGCGGGGTGCGGGCCTGCTCGGCGAGCGTGCGGCCCTGGGTCACGGCGAACTCGCCGTACTGCTTCACGGTCTGCGTGGGGGTCATGCGGAACTCCTCAGGAGTGGGGGAAGGGGGTCAGCCGGCGGCCGGGGACGAGGCCCGGTGCTCGCGGACGTAGGTCTCGTAGAGCTCGAGCAGGACGGCCTTGTGCCGCTCGGAGAGCGCGTCGTCGTTGCGGATCGCCGCCACGGTGTCCGGGTTCCCGGAACGCCGGTCGAGGATCCCCGCCTGCTCGTAGAGCGTCTCGGCCGAGATCTTCAGGCCCCGGGCGATCGACGCGAGGATCTCCGCCGACGGCTTGCGGAGGCCCCGCTCCACCTGGGACAGGTAGGGGTTGCTGACCCCGGCGGTGCGGGCCAGCTCGCGCAGCGAGACGCGCGCGGCGCTGCGCTGCTCACGGATGAAGTCACCTACCGACGAGCCGACCGCCGAGACGCTCGGTGCGTCGGCGACGGTGTCGGCCACGCTGCCGGCGACCCGGTCCACCCTCTCGCGGACCGTGGTCACCTGGTCGCGGACGAAGTCACCAGGGGTCTGCACGCCTTCGACGCTAACCCCGGGTGCTAGCTCTTGCAAGCGGAGCGGCTAGCACCCGTGGGTGATACCAGCCACACCCGGCCGGCGGCCGGTCAGGCGTCCAGCGCAGCGGACTCCCGGACCTCGCCGACGACACCGGTCCCGCCGGAGACGGGTGTCCGCGCCCACGGGGCAAGCACCTCGGCGGGGACCCCGAGCCGGCGCAGCCCGGCCGCGAGCGCCGGCGTCCGCCCGCGGTCCCCGCCGTCGTCCAGCTTCAGCGCCACCGCTCCCGCACCCGGCACCGCCGCCACGTGCACCCCGTCGGCGCCGCCCTTCACCAGGAGGCCGGGGACCGCACGCATCAGGTCGGTGTCCTCGCGGCCCGAGCCGGCCACGAACCAGGGCTGGGCACGCATCGCGTCGGCGACCGCCCGCTCCCGCGAGCCGTCGGCCGCCTGCACCAGCGAGAGGACCCCGCGCGCCAGCCCGGTGAGCGGCAGGGCGTGCTGCGGCGCACCGCACCCGTCGACGACGACGGCCGCGACCGGCACACCGGCCGCCTCGCCCAGCCGCGCCTCGATCGCCTGCTGCAGCGGGTGCTCCCGCTCCAGGTAGCCCGCCGTCGGCCAGCCGGCGGCGACGCAGGCCGACAGCATCGCGGCGTGCTTGCCCGAGCAGTTCATGGCCAGGCGTTCGGGGGCGCGCCCGGGGACGAGCCAGGTCGCCTTCGTCGCCTCGTGCTGCGGCAGGGCCGGCGGGCAGCCCAGGTCGTCGGGCCCCAGCCCGACGGCGGCGAGCATGCCGGCGACCAGCTCCCGGTGCCCGTCCTCGCCGCTGTGGGAACCGGCACCGATGGCCAGCTCCTCGGCCGAGCGCGGCGTCCAGCCCGACGCCAGCATCGCGGTCGCCTGCACCGGCTTGTTCGCCGACCGGGGCAGCACCGGCCGGTCGACGTCGCCGGCGGCGAACCGCACGTCCCCGTCGGCGCCCAGCACCACCAGCGCTCCCCGGTGCACCGACTCGAGGAACCCCGACCGCCGGACCTCGACCAGCACGGGGTTCTCCGGCCACGGTGAGGCGGAAGAACCGCCGCGAGCGTGCTGAGGTGCTGGAACGGTCACGCCTCAGGGTCCCATGCGGAGCGTGCGAGGCACGGGGGGAGGCGTGGTCCTTCTAGTGGTCCTCCTAGTGGCGTCCCTCGTCGGCGAGCAGGGCCGCGACGTCGGCCTCGCCGTCGCGGTACCGGCGGCCGAGCTCCGCGGCCAGGCCGTCCATGACCTGCTGCACGCCGCGGCGACGCTCCGACAGCCCCTTCTCGGCGTCGGCGAGCGCCCGCGCGGCCGCCTCGAGCTTCGCGTCGGAGAGCTCGGTGATCGCCGAGAGGTCGGCGCCCGGGGTGAGCGCGTGCACCCAGGACTCGTACTCCTGCGGGTCCGCCGGCTGCACCGTCTGGTGGCGGCCGAGGCCGTGCGCGGGGCCCCGCCCCTTCTCGGCGAGGATCTCGGGCAGCAGGTCGACCAGCGAGCGCCCGTCGTGCTCGGCCCGCCGCTGCAGCTCGCGCCGCACGATGTCCAGGCGCCCCTGCAGCAGCCGGCGGGTGTAGGAGAGGTTGACCTCCTGCTGCTCCGCCTCCCGGCGCAGCCGGCGCACGTCGCCCATGGGCCGGCTCACGGCGCTCTCCAGGAACGCCGGGTCCAGCAGCGCGTCGACGGCGGCACCCCCGGCGGGGGACGGCTTCGGACTCACGGGGGTGGCCTCCAGGTGCGGGACGCCCGGCGCACGGGCATCGGCGGTGGTCAGCGGCGGGCGCTGGCCGGAGCGTAGGTCAGCGCCCCCGACCTGCCCACCCGTCAGGCGGACGGCCGCGGCGCGCTCAGCCGATCGTCCCAGACCGGACGGCCCGGACCCGGTTCCGCGCCGCCACCTGGGTGTCGTCGAGCGCCGGCGTGGCGTCGTCGGGGTCGATCGCGGCCGTCGAGCCACCGACGGCCAGCGCGGTGTCCTGGGCCACCGACTGCTTGACCAGCGCCAGGGCGATCACACCCAGCTCGTGGTGCCGGACGACGCTGCCCACCCGGCCGACCGTCCGCGTGCCCGCCAGCACCGGCTCGCCGGGGCCCGGCAGGTCCTCGCTGACCCCGTCGAGGTGGAGCAGCACCAGCCGGCGGGGCGGGCGGCCGAGGTTGTGCACGCGGGCGACCGTCTCCTGCCCGCGGTAGCAGCCCTTGTCGAGGTGGACGGCGGTGCTCAGCCACTCAAGCTCGTTCGGGATGGTCCGGTGGTCGTTGTCGACGCCGAACCGGGGCCGCCTGGCCTCGACGCGCAGCGCCTCGTGGGCCGCAGCACCCGCCAGGGGGGCGCCCAGGCGGTCGGCCACGGCCCCGAGGTCCGCCCGCGGGACCAGCAGGTCGTGGACGGCGGCCGACCCGTCGCCGACCGGCGGCATGCGGCGCACCCACCCGGCACCGGCCGGCTCCACCGCGTACGGCGCGCTGGGCACGGGCAGCTCCGCCGTCGCCAGCACCTCGTCGGCGCCGGGGCCGACCAGGGACAGCACCGCCCAGTCGTCGGTGACCAGCCCCGGCTCCACGCGGAGCATGAACCGCATCCGCTCGAGGAACGCCTGCAGGGCGGGGCCGGCGCCCGGCTCGACGTCGACCCAGGTCGTGCCACCCAGCTCGGCGAGGACCAGGTGGTGCTCGACGTGCCCGTGGGGGCTCAGCACCAGCGCCTCGCTGCCGATGCCGTCGGCCAGCCGCTCGAGGTGCTGGCTGGTGATGCTGTGCAGCCAGGAGAGGCGGTCCACCCCGGGCACCGCCAGGACGTCGCGGTCACTGCGGTCGACCAGGCCGGCGCCCTCGGCGAGCAGCCGCTGCTCGCGCAGCGGGTCGCCGTAGTGCGCCGCGACGACGCGGGCGGACTCGGGTCCGGCCTCGAGGGGCACCGCCCCGGGTCGCGAGAGGAGGGGTGAGGGCGTGGTCATGACGACTCCGTTCCGGCGCGGTCTCGGCAGGCGCGGCACGTGCCCGACAGGGCGACGTGGCCGACGTCCACGGTG
Source organism: Blastococcus sp. SYSU DS0552 (assembly GCF_054050815.1). Lineage (NCBI taxonomy): Bacteria > Bacillati > Actinomycetota > Actinomycetes > Geodermatophilales > Geodermatophilaceae > Blastococcus > Blastococcus sp. SYSU DS0552. The sequence goes on along the minus strand of NZ_JBJHAB010000004.1, from coordinate 113,689 downwards.
AAACCCAGGTCGGCCGCCAGACGTTCCGCCGCCGCGTCGAGCAGGTCGGGGGCCGCCGACGAGATCTCGCCGCAGGAGTTGCAGACGACGTGCAGGTGGGGCCGCTCCGCGGCGTGGTAGACCGGCGCGCCACGCCCCAGGTGGGTGTGCCAGACCAGCCCGAGCCGCTCCAGCAGCTCCAGCGTCCGGTAGACCGTCGAGGTGTCGGGGGCGCTGCCGCCGGGGCCGGCCTCCTCGCGCAGCCGGGCGCCGATCGCCTCCGGCGTCGCGTGCGGCAGCGCCGCGACCGCGGCCAGCACCCGGGCGCGCTGGGGGGTCAGCCGCAGGCCGCGGGCCCGCAGCTGCTCCGCCAGCGGAGCGGCGACGTCGTCGGTCCCCATGCGGTGAGCCTAAGCCCGCGGTGCGGCAGGCTGGACCCGTGAGCGAGCAGCGCAGGGTGGCGGTCTGGCAGGACGGCGCGGCGGCGCCGGTCCCCGCCGACCAGCCGGTCGTGACCGCCTTCGACCTCGGCCTGGCCCGCGGCGACGGCGTCTTCGAGTCCGTCCTCGTGGTCGGGGGGAGCACGCCGCACCTGCCCGCGCACCTGGCCCGGCTCGCCCGCTCCGCCGGTCTCCTGGGGCTGCCGCACCCCGGCGACACGGCCTGGCGGGAGCTGGTCGCCGTCGTGCTGGCCGGCTGGCCGGCCGACGTCGAGGGCGTGTGCCGCCTCCTCCTCACCCGCGGGCTCGGCGACGGCGCGCCGCCCACGGCGCTGGCCCTGCTCGCCCCGGTCCCCGCGGAGACGGTGCGGCAGCGTCGCGAGGGCATCTCGGTGGTGACGCTCGGGCTCGGGGTGCCCGCGGACTTCCGCGCGGGGGCACCGTGGCTCCTCGGTGGCGCCAAGACCCTCTCCTACGCGGTGAACATGGCGGCCCAGCGGCACGCGCACGACCTGGGGGCCGACGACGTCGTCCTCACCAGCCTCGAGGGGCGGCTGCTGGAGGGCCCCACCTCGACCGTCGTCTGGGCCGCCGCGGGCACGCTGCACACGCCCCCGGTGGACAGCGGCATCCTCGCCGGCACCACCCAGGCGCGGCTGTTCGACGCCGCGCGCGCTGCCGGGTGGCCGACCGCGTCGACCCCCGGCACGGTCGAGGACCTGCACTCCGCGGACGCGGTCTGGCTGCTCTCCGGCGTGCGCGGCGCGGTGACCGTGCACACCGTCGACGGCGCGCCCCGCGGCGACGCCGGGCTGTCCCCCCGCATCCGGGAGCTCCTCGCCGGGTAGCGTGAAACCCAGGTGCGCCGGGAAGTCTGGTCGGCAGCGCGTCCGTTGCCGGGCGCGCCCCCGACCCGATCCTGCCCTCCGGAGCCGCCCCGTGACGTCGACCGCCCCCAACCGCCTCTTCGGACGCGGCTCCTGGACCGAGGCGCAGCGCGTCGCCTCGGTGCTCCGCAAGGAGACCGTAGGCGGCGCCCTGCTGCTGGTGGGGGCGGCGATCGCGCTGGTCTGGGCCAACTCCCCCTGGGCGGAGAGCTACGAGGCGCTGCGCGACACCCGGGTGGGGCCGGCGGCCCTGCACCTGGACCTCACCCTCGGGACGTGGGCCGCCGACGGCCTGCTGGCCATCTTCTTCTTCGTGGCCGGGCTGGAGCTCAAGCGGGAGTTCGTCGCCGGTGACCTCCGGGAACCGCGCCGCGCGGCCCTGCCCATCGCCGCAGCGGTGGGCGGCATGGCCGTCCCGGCGCTGTTCTTCGTGCTGCTCAACCTGGGCGGCCCCGAGGGTGCGCTGGCGGGCTGGGCGATCCCCTCGGCCACCGACATCGCCTTCGCCCTCGCCGTCCTGGCGGTGATCAGCACCCACCTGCCCAGCGCCCTGCGCACGTTCCTGCTGACGCTGGCGGTCGTCGACGACCTGCTGGCCATCACGATCATCGCGATCTTCTACACCTCCGCCCTGGCGGTCACCCCGCTGCTGCTGGCGCTGATCCCGCTGGCGCTGTTCGGCTTCCTGGTGCAGAAGCGGATCCGCTCCTGGTGGCTCCTGCTGCCGCTGGCCGCCGTCACCTGGGTGCTCGTCCACGAGTCGGGCGTCCACGCCACGGTCGCGGGCGTCCTGCTCGCCTTCACGGTCCCGGTCGTCCGCAGCGAGGCCGCCGGCGGGCCCGACGCCGGGCCGGGCCTCGCGGAGCACTTCGAGCACCGCATCCGCCCGCTGTCGGCCGGCGTGGCCGTCCCGGTCTTCGCGTTCTTCTCCGCCGGCGTGGCGGTCGGCGGGCTGTCGGGCCTGGGCGAGTCGCTCGGCGACAGCATCGCCATCGGCATCGTGGCCGGGCTGGTCGCCGGCAAGGCGATCGGCATCACCGGCGCCACCTGGCTGGTGGCCCGCTTCACCCGGGCCCAGCTCGACGAGAACCTCGGCTGGCCCGACGTCCTGGGGTTGGCGCTGCTCGGCGGTATGGGCTTCACCGTCTCGCTGCTGATCACCGAGCTCGCGTACGGCGCCGAGAGCGAGAGCTACGAGCACGCCAAGGTCGGCATCCTGGCCGGCACCGTCGCCGCGGCGCTGCTGGCCAGCGTGATCCTGCGGCTGCGCAACCGCCGCTACAAGGCGATGTACCTGCACGAGCTCAGCGACCTCGACCAGGACGGCGTCCCCGACGCCTGGGACACCGTCGACGACCGCGTCGGGCAGCCGGCCCGCGCGGCCGCCACGCCGCCCGGCCCCGGCGCCACCCCCGCGACCGAGGAGCTGGGCGAGGAGGCCGCGCAACCCGGCTACGAGACGGTCGACGACCAGGCCGAGCACGAGCCGGAGTGGGAGGGCGCCACCCCGCCTCCCGGGCGCACCGCCACCGACGCCGCCGAGGACCTCGGGGACGACGACGGTCCGCGGCCGGACTACGAGACGGTCGACGACCAGGCCGAGCACGACCCCGACTGGTCGGGCACCCGCCCGCCGGGGCGCACGATCGGTCCAGGCAGCGGAGGCTGACCCCTCCCGGCTCACCGCGACACGCCGGTCCCGGACCGGCCACCAGGGCGTTCGCTCACAGCGGAGCAAATCGGTTGCCGCTCCCGTGCCCGCGGCCGTACCGTCGTGGCACACGAGAGAGGAGGTGGTCCGTAACTTTGCTGAGCTACAGGACTCGTGAGGTGGCTGTCCGCTAGCCGCCGTCCAGATGGGCCGCCCGTTCGGATGGGAATCCGAACGACGGCATGATCGCCCGTCCGTCGATGGCGGCGAGCGAGAACCGGACAGTCACCCGACCCCCGGGCCGCCGACAGTTGTCCAGTCGGCCCGCGTGCGGCTCCCCTGTGGAGCGCCGCGGAGCAGCCCGGGGGTTGTCCGTTTTCCAGGAGGCGTACGTGCAGCTCGGCGGACTCCCCGTCGAGACCGACGTGTCCGCCGGCGCCTGGCTCGCCGAGGCGGTCGGCCGGGCCCACTGGGGCACGGTGGCCTCGCTCGTGCCGCCGGTGTTCCCCGCCTACGCCCGCGTGCTGCACCCCGCCTACCGCTACGAGGGCGACGACGACGTGGAGGTCCCCTGGACCGCGGTCGCCGCGCTCAACGGCACCGTCGTCCACCCGCTCGCGCAATGGCCGGCGGTGACCGGCGGCTGGGAGTACCTGCACGAGGACAGCCAGCCCCCCGACTGGGACGGCGCCCCCGCGGAGGGTCACCTGCCCACCGCGGTCGCCGCGCGCATGGCTGCCGTGCTCGCCCGGCACACCACCGCGCCCGGGGACTGCCTGTTCGGCCGGTGGGCCGGCTTCGGCGCCGACGCCGCCGCACTGCGCGGTCAGCCCACCCTGCCGCTGCCCCGGGGCCGCGACGCCGTGCTGGTGCGGGGCCGGGTGGCCGACGCAGCGCGCAACCTGGCGCCCGAGCCCGCCGAGCAGAGCGCCAACCTGTGGTGGCCGGCCGACCGCGTCTGGGCCGTGGCCACCGACATCGACCTGATGAGCACCTACGTCGGCGGCAGCCCCGCCTGCGTCGCCGAGCTGATGGCCACGCCGGGGCTGGAGGTCCTGGCCTCCGGGGTGGACGACCGGGTCGGCCACGCCGACGACCCGGTGAACCCGACCCCGCCGCGACGCTAGAGCACCGCGAGCTCCGCCTCGAGGTCGTCCAGGCCCAGCGACCCCTGCGACAGCGCCGCCATGTGCCAGGCCTTCAGGTCGAAGGCCGCCCCGTGGGCCCGCTGGGCCGCGGCCCGGCCGGCCAGCCACGCCCGCTCCCCGAGCTTGTAGCTGATCGCCTGCCCCGGGATCCCGAGGTAGCGCACCAGCTCGCTGTCGAGGAAGGCGACGTCGGCGCCGGAGTGCTCGCCCAGGAAGGCGCGCGCCAGCTCCGGCGTCCAGGGCTGACCGCGGTGCTCGGCCAGCGCGCCGTCGGCGTCGTCGGGGACCGGCAGCTGCAGGTGCATGCCGATGTCGATGACCACCCGCACCGCCCGCAGCTGCTGGGCGTCCAGGAACCCCAGCCGCTCCGCGGGGTCACCGAAGTAGCCGAGCTCGTCCATCAGCCGCTCGGCGTAGAGCGCCCAGCCCTCCACGTTCGCGCTCACCGAGCCGACCGAGGTCTGGTACGTCGACAGCTGGGAGGAGACGTGGACCCACTGGGCCAGCTGGAGGTGGTGGCCGGGAACGCCCTCGTGGTACCAGATCGAGACGAGGTCCCACAGCGGGAACCGGGTGCGGCCCAGGGTGGGCAGCCAGGTGCGGCCCGGACGGGAGAAGTCCTGCGCCGGCCGGGTGTAGTACGGCGCCGCCGCACTGCCGGGCGGCGCGATCATCGCCTCCACCCGCTTCACCGGCTCGGCGAGGTCGAAGTGCGCCCCGTCCAGCTCGGCGATCGCGTCGTCCATCATCTGCTGCAGCCGCTCGCGGATCTCCGCCACGCCCTCGACGGCCGGGCCGTTGGTGGACAACCAGCGCATCGCCTCCAGCGGGGTGGCGCCCGGGCGCACCTTCTCCGCCTCGATCCGCTGCTCGGCCAGGATCCGCCGGTGCTCGGCCCAGCCCCAGGCGTAGACCTCCTCCAGCCCGCCACCCGAGCCGAGGTCCGACCCGGTCCAGCGGCGCACCGCCCGGGTGTAGCGCTCGCGGCCCACGGCGTCGGGCACGTCCTCGGTGCGCGGGCCGTACTCGTCGCGCAGGTGGTCGCGGATCGCGGCCACCGCGGCGTCGGCGGCCTCGGCGGTCGACCGCAGCTGCGGTTGCAGCGCCTCCGGGCCGGCGGCCACGAACGTCGCGAAGTAGGGACCGGCCAGCCACTGGTCCAGCTGCTCGACGACGGTGCGCACCTGGCGCGGGGCCACGAGCAGGTTCCGCCGGGCGGCCTCCTCCAGCGTCTCCCGGTAGGCGCGGTAGGCGTCCGGGACGCGGGCCAGGCGCCGAGCGAGGACGGACCAGTCCTCCTCCGACGCCGCCGGCATCATGCTGAACACCTGGCGCACCGAGTGCACCGGGCTGAAGAGGTTGTTCAGCGAGCGGTAGGGCTCCCCCACGCCGTGCGCGTCCAGCTCGGCGGTGAGCCGCTCGCGCAGCAGCCGGGCGCACCGGCGCTCGACCGGGTCGTCGCCGAGCGCGGGGTCGGCAGCCAGCACCCGGTCCAGCTCGGTGAGCGTCTCGCGCGCCAGCGCCGCCTCGGCCTCGATGCCCGCCGGCGACAGGTCCGGGAGCCGGTCGTCACCGGGGCGCACGCCGAGCGCCGTGGCCAGGATCGGATCGAGCTCGGCGGCCCGCGCGACGTAGGCGTCGGCGACCTGGCGAGGAGTCGTGGCGCGGCTCCTGCCGGCCGTCATCGGATGCGCTCGAGGCGGGCCGACATGACCGGGCGGGGCGGCTGCTCCCCCACGGCGCGGTCGATGGCGTACATCAGCGCCCCCTCGACGATGCCGTAGAGCCGCACCGACCGGGTGACCTCGACTGCGTCGGGCGTGCGCGCCAGCACGTCGCTGGTGAGCTCCCAGCTGGTGGTGGTGCGGGCGGTGCCGACGTAGATCTCCACGAGCCCGTCGGGGCTGGCCACCAGCAGCTCGACGTCGTCGTTCCCGCGGGGGCGCCAGAAGCCGGACTCCCGGACGTCCGGCCCCACGATCCTCCCGTCGTCGGTGAGCCGCCAGGTGCGCGACTCGTACGCCAGGAAGCCCCGTCCGTCGTGGGCGAACCGGATCCACTGGCCGAACCGGTGGTCGCCGCCGGTGCCGGCCGCCTGGCCCTCCCCGTGCCACTCCCCCAGCAGGGGCAGCACCGCGAGGAGCTGCTCGGAGACCTCCGGCCCGCTGCGGACGTCGGCGGTGTCGGGCACCGGCAGCTGGGTCGGGCCGCTCATCGCCGGCCCGCCTTCGGGCCGCGCGCGAGCTGGAGGGCGCCGTAGCCCAGCGCCACGGCGCCGGACGCCGTCAGGGTGACCAGGAGCCAGGCAGAGACCATGGGAACCACCGTAGTGACGGCGGGGCGACCGGTCCTCAGGCGGCCACCGGTGCGTGCTCCGCGGTCGCGGCGACCACCTCGGCCCACGGGGTCGGCGCGATGCCGAACGTCGCCGTCGTGTCCGCCGCGTCGATCACGTACTCCTGGTCGAACTGGTGCCGCACGGCGACGACCTCCCGCATGAGCGGCGACAGCAGCCCCACCGCGCGCAGCACCGGCCAGGGCACGCCACGGACGGTCGGCGCCGGGGCGGATATGGCCGCCGCCAGGTCGGTGAGGGCGGCGCGCTGGGAGCGCGGTGGGGCGCTCGGCACGTGCCAGGCCCGGCCGAGGGCGCGCTCGTCGGTGCCCAGGGTGGCCAGGGTGGTGGCGACGTCGGGGAGGTAGGCCCAGCTGCGGGGAGCGTCGGGGTCCCCGATCACCCAGGCGGTGCGACCGCGCCGGAGGGCGGGGAGCTGGCGCATCAGGTGGGACTGCGCAGCCGACACCTGCGGTCCGACGAAGTCCGCGGCGCGGGCCTCGGTGATCCGCACCCGGCCGGCCTGGTGGGCGGCCAGCGCCTGCTGCCACATGCGCGCCCGGACGAGCCCCTTGGTGTCGGTGGCGGCCAGCGGCGTCCGCGGCGTCATGGGCCCGTGGGGGCGCCCGTAGGGGTAGAGGTTGGACATGGTGACCAGGACGGCGCCGGTGCGCTCGGCGGCCAGGAGCAGCGCGTCCGCGACCGGCGGCCAGTCGGTGGCCCACCGGTGGTAGGCGGGGTTCACCGCGTTGTAGAGCGCGGCCGCGCCGCGGGCGGCGTCCGCGAGGGCCCCGGCATCGGCGGCGTCCACCTGCCGGTGCTCGAGCCCGTCCGCGGAGACCCCGCCGCTCCGGGAGAGGACGCGCACGTCGTGCCCGCGCTCCCGCAGTTCGCGGGCGGTGGTCAGGCCGACCGGCCCCTTGCCGACGACGACGTGCAGTGCCATGGGTGCTCCCCGGTGGTCGTGATGTGAGCGGCGCTCTCGTTGTGGGGCAATGCTCGCGCTGGCGACCGTTGCGTGTCAAGAGCACTGCTCTCGCTTGCGCGCACTGCTCCGAAGCGGCACGCTGGACCGGTGCCCACCGCCCGGGAGCGCGTCCGCGCCGAGATCACCGCCGAGATCGCCGACGCGGCCCGGCGGCAGCTCGCCGCGGTCGGTGCGGCCGGGCTCTCCCTGCGGGCGGTGGCCCGCGAGCTCGGCATGGCGTCCTCCGCCGTGTACCGCTACGTCCCCAGCCGCGACGAGCTGCTGACCCGGTTGATCATCGACGGCTACGACGACCTGGGCGCCGCCGCCGAGGCCGCCGACGTCCCCTCCGACCCGCCACGCCGGCGCTGGCTGGCCGTCTGCCGGGCGGTGCGCGGGTGGGCTCTGGAGCACCCGCACGAGTACGCGCTGCTGTACGGGTCGCCCGTCCCGGGGTACGAGGCGCCGGCCGAGACCGTGCCCGCCGCCGCCCGCGCAGGCGTGGTCCTCGGGCGCATCCTGGGCGATGCCGCCCGCTCCGGGGCGCTCCCCGAGGCCGCCGGCGAGCGCGATCCGGGCCTGATCAGCGACGGCGCGGTCGCGATCCTGGGTGGCGAGCACCCGGCCCTCGACGAGACGGTGCGCGTGCGTGCCCTGCTGGCCTGGAGCTCGATGTTCGGTGCCATCAGCTTCGAGCTGTTCGGCCACCTGGTGGGCTCGGTGGTCGACCGCGACCGCTGGTTCGACCGCGCCATGGCCGAGCTCGCCGGCTCGCTCGGCCTCTGACCGGCCACCGGCGCGGGCCGGGTGAGGCCGACCCGACAGCCCGGGTTGCTGGTGGGCCGGGGGGTCGTACGGCAGGCTGGACCGGCCCCGCGCACGCGGGAGACAGTGGGAGGAGCGGACATCGGGATGGCCCAGGCCGGCCGCAGCGCGGCGCAGATCACGGGCGAGGAGTCGCTGCCCGGGACGCCGTCGTGGTTCTCGGTGCTGCAGGACTCCTCGCTGCTGCTCGCCGCGGTCTGCGACACGGGGGGCACGCTGCTCACCGCCAACCGGCTGGCGCTGGAGGACTGCGGCTTCGACCGCCGCGACCAGCTGGGCCGGCTGCTGTGGGACGTCGGCTGGTGGGCCGGCGACCCCGAGGCCCGCGCCCGGGTCACCGCCTGGTGCCAGCAGGTGGCCACCGGTGGCGAGCCGGTGCGTGCGGCCACCGGCTTCTTCCTGGCCGACGGGACGCGGCGGGTCGCCGACCTGACCCTGCAACTGGTGAGCGAGGGCACGCAGGAGGAGTACCTGCTGGTCACCGGCCTGGACGTCACCGAGCGGCTGGAGAACGAACGCCTCACCGCCGAGGCGCGCGCGGCCGGTGCCGAGGCGACCACGCTGCGCCAGGTCGCCACCGCGCGCGCCCGGGACCTCGAGGTGCTGCAGGAGACCGAGGCCAAGCTCACCCGGGCGCTCGCGATCACCGAGCGGGTGCTGGCCAACGTCGCCGACGGCATCTACGGCCTCGACGTCGACGGCCGGGTCGAGTTCCTCAACCCCGCCGCGGCCCGGCTCACCGGCTACCCGCCCGGCGAGCAGTTCGGCAAGGACCAGCACGCCCTCATCCACGGCACGCGCCCGGACGGCTCGCCCTACCCGCGCGAGGAGTGCCCGGTCTGGCGGGCCCTGCGCACCGGCCGCACCGTCGTCGCCGACCAGGAGACGTTCTGGCGCAGCGACGGCACCCCGATCCCGGTCGAGATGGTCGTCGTGCCCACCGTGGAGGACGACGAGCTCACCGGCGTGGTGGTCTCCTTCCGCGACCTCACCGACCGGCTGGCCGCCCAGCGCCAGGCCGCGGAGCTGGAGGCCCTGGCCGCCCGGGCCGCCGCGGACCGCGCCCTGTCCGACCGGCTGCAGCAGTCCCTGCTCACCCCGCCGCCGGAGCCCGACCACCTGCAGATCGCCGTGCGCTACCGCCCCGCGGCGCACGAGGCGCAGGTGGGCGGCGACTGGTACGACGCGTTCCTCCAGCCCGACGGGGCCACCATGCTGGTGATCGGCGACGTCGTCGGCCACGACAGCAACGCGGCCGCGGCCATGGGCCAGCTCCGCGGCCTGCTGCGGGCGCTGGCCTACGCCGAGGAGGACGGCCCGGCGGCGACCCTCACCCGGGTCGAGCACGCGGCGCGGGGGCTGGCGGTCTCCTCGCTGGCCACCGCCGTGCTGGCGCGCATCGAGCGGCATCCCGAGGAGCCCGTCGCCGGCCGGCGGCTGCTGCGCTGGAGCAACGCCGGGCATCTGCCGCCGATCCTGCTGGCCCCCGACGGCACCACCACGCTGCTCACCAGCACCCCGGAGCTGATGCTCGGGATCGACCCCGGTGCGCCCCGCGGCGACCAGACCGCCGACCTGCTCGACGGGTGCACCCTGCTGCTGGTCACCGACGGGCTCGTCGAGCGCCGCGACATCGACCTGGACGAGGGCCTGGAGCGGCTGCGCGAGGCGCTGCGCGACCTCGGCCGCACCCACTTGGAAGAGCTGCTGGACACCGTCCTCACCCGGCTGGTGCCCGACGCCGGGGCCGACGACGTCGCCATCGTGGCCGTCCGCGCCTTCCCCGAGGACCGGCCCCGGCCGGCCGAGGCCGGTCCGCGCCGGGTGCCGCCGGGTCTCGCCTGAGGGCGGGCCCGGGTGCGGCGCCCCGGGAACACCGACGGCCCGTCCCCCGGAGGGAGACGGGCCGTCGGACACCACCGCGTCAGGCGATCGGGACCGTGGTCTCGTTCAGCCCCACCTCGGCGGCGAGCTCGCGCTCTCCCTTGCCGACCGCGGCCAGGGCGCGCAGCTTCCACGGCCCGGGGGCGGCGAAGAACCGGAACTCACCCTCGGGGCTGGTGACCACCTCGGCGGTGAACTCGTCGGTCGAGTCCAGCAGCCGGACGTATGCCCCGGCCACCGGGGCGCCGTCGTGCCACACCGAACCCTGGATGACCGTCTGCGTGCTCAGGTCGATCCCGTCGAGGGAACCGCCCTGCTTCGGCGCTCCGCACATGTCAGCTCACTTCTCGATCGGGACGCCGACGAGGGAGCCGTACTCCACCCAGCTGCCGTCGTAGTTCTTGACGTTCTTCTTGCCGAGCAGCTCCCGCAGGACGAACCAGGTGTGGCTCGAGCGCTCGCCGATGCGGCAGTAGGCGATCGTCTCCCGGCTGTCGTCGAAGCCCTGCTCGGCGTAGAGCTTGGCCAGCTCCTCGTCGGACTTGAAGGTGCCGTCCTCGTTGGCGGCCTTGCTCCACGGGATGTTGATCGCCGTGGGCACGTGGCCGGCCTTCTGCGACTGCTCCTGCGGCAGGTGCGCGGGCGCGAGGATCTTGCCGGAGAACTCGTCGGGCGAGCGGACGTCGACGATGTTCTTGCTGCCGATGGAGGCCACGACCTCGTCGCGGAACGCGCGGATCGAGAGGTCCGGCTCGCTCGCCCGGTACTGCGTGGCCGGGCGCTGCGGAGCGTCCTTGGACAGCGGGCGCCCGTCCAGCTCCCACTTCTTCCGGCCGCCGTCCATCAGCTTCACGTCGGAGTGGCCGTAGATCTTGAAGTACCAGTAGGCGTAGGCGGCGAACCAGTTGTTGTTGCCGCCGTAGAGCACGACGGTGTCGTCGTTGCTGATCCCCCGGGCCGACATGAGCTCCTCGAAGGCGCTCTTGTCCAGGAAGTCGCGGCGCAGCGGGTCCTGCAGGTCCTTCTTCCAGTCCAGCTTGACGGCGCCCTCGATGTGGCCGCCGTCGTAGGCGCTGGTGTCCTCGTCGACCTCGACGAGGACGATGCCGGGCTGGCCCAGGTGCTCCTGGACCCAGTCGACGGTGACGAGCACGTCGTTGCGGCTCATGGTGGTGGTCCTCCGGATGATCGGTGTGCGGTCGGTCGGTCTGGTGCTGCAGGGACGACGCTGATCGCTCGGACCGCGGAACTCACGGGAGAGAGGGGCATCCCGACGGCGCGGAGAGCGCGTCTGGACGGCGCGGTGCCGCCCTCAGAGGGCGGGACACAGGCAGCTGCCGACGCGGCACAGGTCGACTGTGCGGCGCGAGGTCAGCAGGATGCCCACGGCGCGAGGGTAGCCGATCACCGCGCCCCACCCACGTGGGCGTCCACCATTGCGAGGAGTTCCTCCGGCCGGGGTGCGCCGGTGCTGCGCCCCACGAGCGCTCCGGCCCGGTCGAGGTAGAAGAGCGTGGGCGTCCGCCGGACGCCGAGCTCACGCACCTCGTCCAGGTGGCTCTCCGCGTCGACGTGCACCGTGACGAGGCCGGGTCGGGTCGCCGCCAGCCGGGCCAGCCGCGCCCTGGTCGCCCGGCACGGCCCGCAGAACGCGGTGGAGAACTGCACCACGGTCAGGTCCGCCTCGGCCGGTCGCACGCCGAGCCGTCCGAACACCGCAGTCGTGTCCACCGCATCCACCTCCGCTCCGGGCACCGGCTGGGACGAACCGGGGCCACCAGGGCGCTATTCCGGCCGGAGGACCGTGTCCTCGGCCACCGCGCGCACCTCGACGCCGTCCTCCGCGGGGGTCACGTCCGTGAGCCGGAGCCCGTAGGGCAGCTCCACGGGGTACCGGAGGTCGAGCAGCTCGGTGACCCGGCCGACGAGGGAACGGGGCACCTCGACGCCGGCACCGGCGACGCGGTCGACGTCGACGACGAGCTCGTCCCCGTCGACCGAGACGGTGCCGGCTGCGGTGAGCGGCAGCGTGCGGCCGAGCAGCTCGACCGTCCGGGTGATCCGGAGCCCCTCACCCTCGCGCTCCAGCGTGGTGTCCCCGCCGAGCTCCCGGGCGAGCAGCTCGTAGGAGAGCGTCGCCGTCCCGTCGATGCGCTCGACGGGCACCTCCTGCACCGTCCCCGACCGCAGCTCGGACAGGGGCAGGTGCACACCGCGGAGGGTGACGTCGGCTCGGGTGCCCTCGGGCTGGCCCAGGTCCTCCGCGGTCAGCGAGACGTGGACCTCCTCGTAGCGCCCGCCGACGGCCTGGGTGAGGAACGGGAACCCGCGGACGTCGACCTCCGGGCGGCCGGCCAGCTCGTCCTGGCTCGCCAGCTGCTCGGCGACCCGGTCCTCGGCGAAGCCCACCGCGACCCGGTCGAGCAGGACGCCGAGGCCGACGAGCAGGACGAGGAGGACGGCGACGACCTTCACAGGACGGTCAGCAGGGCCAGGGCCACCGGGGCGCAGGCGGCGAAGGGCAGCACGACCTGCACCACGGTCGGCGCCCACGGGGAGAGCGCCTCCGCCTGGCCCTCGCTGGTCGTCTCGACGGCGAGGTAGCTGCCGGCCACGGCCACCAGCGCCACCACCCCGGCGACGACGGCACCGACGGCCGGTGCGCGCAGCGCACCGAGCTCGGCCAGGTCGCGGACGGCCCAGGCCGTGCCCGCGCCCGCGAGCACCGCGAGGACGATGCCGAGCAGCCCACGGGGGACGCCGGGGGCGAGCTGCGGCCGCGGCAGCACCTGGTCGACCAGGTGGCCGACCAGGAGCGCGACCCCGGCCACCAGGGCGATCGTGGCCAGGCGGCCGTCGTCGGCCCGGCCCAGCGGGAGGAGCACCGCGAGTGCGCCGACGGCGGTGACCAGCACGGCCGACCCGGCCAGCGAGTCGACCAGGTCGTGCCGTGGCGAGCGCAGCATCTGCTGCAGGACGGCGGCGAGGAAGCCGATGCCGAGCACGGCCAGCAGACCGCCCGGACCCGGGTCCTCGGGCAGCGCCAGCGCGAGGTCCGCCGCCACGGCGGCGGCCGTGCCGACGGCGAGCGAGGCCGCGAAGCCCTGCATCCCGGTGGCGAGCACCCAGGAGAGGACCAGCGCCAGCTGCAGCACGAGCACGGCGGCGAGCGCGCCCACCTCGCCGACCGCCGCCGGGAGGCCGGCGAGCAGGCCCGCCGCGACGACGGCGAGCCCCGCGGCCGACAGGTGGTGCGGTCGGGCCGGTGTCGTCGACGGGACCGCGGTGGGGCTCACGCGCCGATCGTCTCAGAAGCCCGACGCCCGATCCGCCCGACGAGCGGAGCGCTCGCTCCGCTCTCGGCGTGTCCGGGCCCCGGGACCACCCGTGCGGTGGCGGTGGGCCTGCGGGCGGCACCTCGACCGGCCGCCTCCGCGGCAGCTGGGGCTGTCCGGCAGGCACCTCCGCTATCCTGCTGGCTCACCTCGACAGCGTTGTCGCAGGTCCGGTCGGCGCCCGCCGGCCCCGGACCCCGGAGGAGACGACATGCGACTCGTGCTCATGACCGCCGCACGTCAGGCCACGACCGAGGTGCTGCCCGCCCTGGGGCTGCTCGGCCACCAGGTCCGCGTCGTGGCGCCCGAGCTCTCCAGCCTCCTCGACGGCGACTCCGGCGACGTGGTCCTGGTCGACGCCCGGTACGACCTCATCCAGGCGCGCACCCTGTGCGGGCTGCTGTCCTCCACCGGGGTGGCCTCGGCGCTGGTCGCGGTGCTCTCCGAGGGCGGGTTGGTCGCCCTGTCCGCGGACTGGGGCGTCGACGACGTCCTCCTGGACACCGCCGGCCCGGCGGAGGTCGACGCCCGGCTGAAGTGGGCGACCGCCCGGCGGCTGGCCGCGACCACCCCGGCCGACGGCGCCGACGGCGGGGTCACCCAGGCCGGTGAGCTGGTGATCGACGAGCACAGCTACTCGGCGAAGCTGCGTGGCCGCCCGCTCGACCTCACCTACAAGGAGTTCGAGCTGCTGAAGTACCTGGCGCAGCACCCGGGGCGGGTCTTCTCCCGCGCGCAGCTGCTCCAGGAGATCTGGGGTTACGACTACTTCGGCGGCACCCGCACCGTCGACGTCCACGTGCGCCGGCTGCGGGCCAAGCTCGGCACCGAGCACGAGGCGCTGATCGGCACCGTGCGCAACGTCGGCTACAAGCTGGACCAGCAGGTGGCCGACGCCACCGCCCGGGCCGCCGCGGAGGGCCGCGCCGCGACCGCCGAGGACAGGGCCGGCGCCGAACTGGTCTGATGGCCCGGTGATCGACGATCCCGACGTCGCCGGCGTCCTCGCCCTGCTCCGCGCCGCCGGCGCCGCCGACGGGGTCCGCCCCGTCTCCGAGGAGGGCGAGCTGCGGCTCCGCCACGGGTCCCCCGGTGGGCACGACCTCACAGTCCACGACGAGGACGGCGCCCTGGCCGGCTACGCCCGCCTCGACGGCGACACCGCCGAGCTGGTGGTGCACCCCGAGCGGAGACGGCGTGGCCACGGCACCGCGCTGCTGCGCCGCCTCCTGGACGTCGCCGGCGACCGGCCGCTGGACGTCTGGGCGCACGGCGACCTGCCCGGATCCGCCGAGCTGCTCGCTCCGCACGGGTTCCGGCGGGCACGGGTCCTGCTGCAGATGCGGCGGGGCCTGGCCGGCATCGACCCCGAGCCGCGACCCGAGCTGCCCGCCGACGTCCGGGTGGTGCCGTTCGTCCCCGGCCGGGACGAGGAGGCGTGGCTGGGGGTGAACGCCCGCGCCTTCGCCTGGCACCCGGAGCAGGGCCGGATGACGCGCGCGGACCTCGAGCTGCGCGAGGCCGAGCCGTGGTTCGACCCGGAGGGCTTCCTGATGGCCTGGCGGGGGGATCCGGGAGCCGGCGAGCTGCTCGGCTTCCACTGGACCAAGGTGCACCCGGCCGGGGACGCCGGTCCCGAGCCGGTCGGGGAGATCTACGTGCTCGGCGTCGACCCGGCGGCCCAGGGGCTGAGGCTCGGTCGGGCACTCACCGATCTGGGTCTGGCACACCTGCGCCGGCAGGGCCTCGAGGAGGTGCTGCTGTACGTCGAGGAGGACAACGCGGCGGCGGTGCGCTTGTACGAGGGGCGGGGGTTCCGCCGGTTCGCCGTCGACGTCGCGTGGCACCGGGAGCCGCAGCGCTCCTGAGGCCGTTCGGCGGCTACGGGGCGGGAGCGCTCAGGACGACGTGGCGGAACCCCGACGGGCCGGGTCACCGCGGTACGCCGACTGGTCGTCGTCCTCCCCGAGGAGGTGGTCCCGGAGGAAGGTCTTCGGGTGGTAGCGGCGGAGGTCGACGTCGCGGAGGTGTTCGAAGTCCCCGCCGAGGGTGTCGTGCAGCTGTCCGCGCACACCGGTCACCGCACCCCGCACCCGCTTCAGGCCGCCGGCGGCGTCCTTCGCCAGGTCCGGCAGCCGCTCCGGGCCGAAGATGAACAGCGCGGCCAGGCCGAGGACGACGATCTCGCCCCACCCGATGGAGCTGAACACCGGCGCTCCCCTCAGGGTCGATCAGCGGACAGGACTCAGCCCAGGGCGGGGACCGCGTGCCGGACGGCGGCCTCGGTGGCGATCTCCTCCGCCCAGCTCCGGACGGCTCCCCAGTTCCGGAGATCGCCCCCCGCGCCGCCGGTCGGCCAGACGCTCCGTTCGGCGGCCGAGAGCAGCCGCCGCTCCAGCCGGCCGCTGAACAGGCGGTGACCGCGGGCCCCGATGCGGTCACCGAAGGAGCGCGCGTCCCCGTCGCCACCGTCGGAGCACCTCGGGTGGCTGGCGCCCAGTCCGCTGGAGAACAGCCACGTCGGGCGGCGGAGCAGCTCCGGGGCGACGGCCTCGACGTAGCGCCGGGCCGGCTCCAGCCAGCGGCCCGAGTAGACGGCGCTGCCGAGCACGACGGCGTCGAAGTCGGCCGGGTCGGGCAGCAGCTCCACCGGAGCCAGGGTCGCGGACAACCGACCGCTGCGTCCCGCAGGCGATGCGGACAACCCCCGGGCCAGCTCGGCGGCGATCTCCCTGGTCGACCCGTGCCGGCTGGCGAAGGCCACCAGCACGCGGGGACCACCGCTGCCGCCGGTCCGGGCGGTCAGCGAGGTGAGGAGATCCCCGGTTCCGGGAGGACAGGCCCGGACGGGCGTGGGGGTCGCGCCGGGGCTCGTCGCCAGCAGGTGGGTCATGACCGTGGACGCTATGCGGCACGGGACGGCGGCGGCGTGAACTCCGGGGGAACAGCCGCCGACCCCGGGAGAGCCGGTGCAGAGGGCTCCCGAGTCCCGCGCGCGCGGAGGCCGGCGCCGCGGGAGAACGCGCGGTCGGCCGGCTCGCCGCCGGGTGAACTCGACGCCCCGACCGTTGTCCGAGGGTTCGCCCGCGGGCCGTCCGAGCGCCTCCTGGCGTGCCTAGCGTCCGACAGGCCTGGGGTTGCACCGGCCCCGAGGACCCACTCCGAGGAGACACGGTTCATGACCATCTCGTTCGATCGACGCAAGTTCCTGCAGCGCGGCGCAGCGGTCACCGCCGGCACGATGCTGGCCAGCGGCACCCAGCTCCTGGGGGCGCACGGCGCGCTCGCCGCACCCGGCGCTCGCGGCCAGCAGCTGAAGGCCCCCGACAACGGCGGCTACGGCCCGCTGCAGCCCACGAAGGACCGGACCACCGGGCGGACCCTGCTGAACCTGCCGGCCGGCTTCGAGTACGCCTCGTTCGGCCACGCCGCCGAGTACGCCGCCGCCCTCGGCCTGCCGGCCGCGGTCGGCTCCGACGGGTACCCCACCCCCGGCCGTCACGACGGCATGGCGACGTTCACCGAGCCCCAGAGCTACCGGGGCATCATCAAGCTGGTCCGCAACCACGAGCAGGGCTACTCGCCGATCGACGCGGGGCAGGAGCCGGGGGACTACACCGGCCGCGACTACGACCGCGACCTGATCGGTGACCCGGCGTCGGCGTACGACCCGATGGCCGCCGGTGGGACCACGACCCTGACGTTCGACACGCGTTCGCTGACGCTGGTCGACAGCTTCATCAGCCTCAACGGCACGTCGGTCAACTGCGCCGGCGGCCCGACGCCCTGGGGCTCCTGGCTGAGCTGCGAGGAGACGGTCAACGGGACCCAGAACGGGTTCACGAAGAACCACGGCTACATCTTCGAGGTCCCGGCCAACGCCCCCGACCGGAAGCGGAGCCGCGGCCCCTTCCCGGAGATGGGCCGGTTCGCGCACGAGGCGGTGGCCGTCGACCCGGCCAACGGGACCGTCTACGAGACCGAGGACAGCGGCAACACCTCCGGGTTCTACCGCTTCCTCCCCAACAAGCCGGGCTACCTGGCCGAGGGCGGCACCCTCCAGATGCTCGCCGTCAAGGGTCAGCCCCAGCTGAAGACGTACGAGGGCCACAGCGACCGCGTGGGCCAGCCGATGCAGGTCGAGTGGGTCACCATCGACGACCCGGACCCGGCCGACATCACCACGGAGTCGGTCTTCAACCAGGGCTTCGCCAAGGGTGGCGCCGCCTTCGCCCGTCTCGAGGGCTGCTGGTACGACGGGGGCAGCATCTTCTTCAACGCCACCAGCGGCGGTGACGTCGGCGCCGGCCAGGTGTGGGAGTTCCGGCCGCGCGGTCGCTCCGGCGGCCAGCTGATCCTGCTCTTCGAGTCGCCGTCCCTGGAGGTGCTCGACGCGCCGGACAACCTGACCGTCAGCCCCCGCGGCGGGCTGGTCCTGTGCGAGGACGGCGGCGGTGAGCAGTACGTCCGCGCCCTCAACGAGCGGGGCGAGATCTTCGACTTCGCGCGCAACAGCATCGAGGGCACGGAGGACGACATGAACAACGAGTTCGCCGGGGCCTGCTTCAGCCCGGACGGCGACGTCCTCTTCGTCAACATCCAGACCCCGGGTGTCAGCTTCGCCATCCGCGGCCCCTGGGAGAAGGGCGCGATCTGACGCCCGGTACCTGCGCGGGGCTCCGGCACGCACGCTGACGCCTCGGTCCACCGGCTGCGCCCCGGCATCTCCCTGGATGCCGGGGCGCAGTCGCGTGTCCCGGGTCGCCCATCGCCCCGCCCGTGACTCTTCGATCCGCCGTCGCGCCGGCTCTGCCTCGCGGACACCGCGCATCCACCCGGACCCGCGACCGTGTCGTCGTGCCCCTTGCCCCAGACCACGTCGGCCGGCCCGACGCTCCCGGCCGCTCCCGGACCCGCCGGCGCGGATGCGCGTCGATCCCCGTGGACGCCGGCGTCCGGGGAGTCCGCGCCCGGCACCTCCCCTCCTGGCCTTGCGGGTGCCCCCGCACGAGCCCGTCGACGTCGAGGCGCCCGCTCGGCCGGAGCGCTCGGTGACGTCGCCGCTGGAGCGGAGCCCGCTGCAGACGCCGGCGGATCACTGCGGGTGGGCTGACGGCCCTCGCGCCGACGCGGCGACCCGCCGGCGCCGGTCGTGTCGCCTGGTCGGGGCGCTGCTGGCCGCGGCGATCCGCGTCCCGCTGCGGGCAGGCGCCGGCGGGAACGGCCGGCGGCGGGCCGCCGTCTGCAGCGCCGCCGGCATCCTCACCGCGCTGGGGGTCCGCGTCGAGGTCGTGAACCCGCCGCGGCCCTGGCCGCGCCCGCGGACCGGCCACCTCGTCGTGAGCAACCACGCCTCCTGGCTCGACGGGCTCGCTCTGCTCGTGGCCGTGCGGGCGACACCGGTGGTCGAGGCCGGCGAGCGGGACCGGGCGCTCGTGGGCCGGCTGGCACGGCGCCTCGGCGTGGTGGTCGTGGAGCCCGAGCGACCGCAGTCGGTCGCGGCAGCGGCTGCGGAGGTCGGTGCAGACTCCGTCGCGGCGAATCCGTCACGGTGCGTCCGGAGGGAGCACCGAACTGCGGTGGACCGGTCCTGGGCTTCCGCCCGGTCTTCTTCCAGGCCGCCGTGGACGCCGGCGCGGCGGTGTGCCCCGTGTCGATCCGGTACCGCACCGCCACCGCCCGGCCCACCGGCCGGCCCGTCTGCGTCGGTGGCTCGCTGGGGAGCAGCATCCGACGGACCCTCGCCACGCGGGACCTCGTGGCCGAAGTGCACCTGCTGCCCGCGCTGGAGGCGACCACGCACGACCGGAGGGCCCTCGCGGCGCACGCGATCGGTGGTGCCGGCCGGCCCCTGCCATCGCCGGACGGCAGCACACCCGGCCACGCCCGGTCGACCTCCACCCTCGGCCGGCCCGGGATCCCCGTCCCGCGCCGGCACATCCCGCCGGCCGCCTGAGGCGACGCCGCCGGGACACCGCCGCGCTACAGCCCGACGCCGGCGCCCCGGCGACCGCGACCGCGACCGCCCCGCCGGCCGCGGCAGACCCCTGCGACGAGCGGGGTCAGCACCAGGGCCGCGGGGAAGGCGAACGGTCCGAGGCCGCCGGCGGACACCTCGCCCGTGCTCACCAGGGCGGCCCCTGCGGTCCCCGCGGCGACGGCCGATGCCGCCAGGACGAGGACACGCACCGCGCGACCGCACTCGCGTTCGGGGTCGCCGGACTCGACCGGCGGCTCCCCCGCCTGGTGGACCATCGACGCGCCCGCGGCGACCGCCAGCACCGCGGCCGCCAGCAGCAGCAGGACGGCGACCATCGTGGTCACGACCCGCGGATCTCGACGCGGCCGGAATGGCTCCTCACGTGCCCACCGTCGGCGGTGGACGTGACCCCGGGGTGGCGCGGACGTGTCAGCGGGCTGGAGTCTGCGCGGCATCTCCGGGCGCCGACGGACCCCCGGTCGGCGGCCTCCGCGCCGCCCGGTGACTCCGACCGGGGAGGACGCGCCCCGAGCCGCACCCGGTCTTGCCCGGCCGGCAGCTCCTGAGGGAGCATCCTCCCTGGCAGACGTGACGCCGGCCACCCATGATCATCTCAGTCCTCTGCGGTCGTTCACCCTGCGTTCACCTGCCCTCGGTAAGCGCGCCACCTGAGGTCCCTAGCTTCGATCGCGTCGGTCCCACGCTGCCCGGAAGACGTCCGGGCGAACCTGAGAGGCCCTGAGTTGAAGCTCAGCACCAAGACGCGCGCCACCACGCTCTCCGTGGCGCTCGCCAGCACCCTCGCGCTCGCCGCCTGCGGCGCGTCCAACGAGTCGAGCAACGCCGGTGGGGGTAGCGACGCCGGCAGCGGCGGCGAGCTGAGCGGCACGCTCGTCGGCGCCGGCGCCAGCAGCCAGCAGGCGGCCATGCAGGGTTGGACCGCGGGGTACAACAGCGTCCAGCCGGACGTGACCGTCAACTACGACCCGGTCGGCTCGGGCGGTGGCCGCGAGCAGTTCCTCGCCGGCGGTACGGACTTCGCCGGCTCGGACGCCGCGCTGGACGAGGAGGAGCTCGCCGAGGCCGAGGAGCGCTGCGGGACCTCCGGGGTGTTCGAGCTGGTCAACTACATCGCGCCGATCGCCGTGGTCTACAACCTCGAGGGCGTCGACGAGCTGAACCTCTCCCCCGAGACGCTCGCGGGGATCTTCAACCAGCAGATCACCAACTGGAACGACCCGGCGATCGCCGCCGACAACCCCGACGCGACGCTGCCCGACCTCCCGATCACGCCGGTCAACCGTGCCGACGACTCCGGCACCACGGAGAACTTCACCGAGTACCTGGCCGCCGCGGCGGGCGACGCGTGGCCGCACGAGCCCGACGGCGTCTGGCCGGTGTCCGGCGGCGAGGCTGCCCAGGGCACCTCGGGCGTGGTGAGCGCGGTCGGCGCCGGCAACGGCGCCATCGGCTACGCCGACCTGAGCCAGGCCGGCAGCCTCGGCGTGGCCAACATCGGGGTGGGCGACGAGTTCGTCGAGCCGTCCGCCGAGGCCGCGGCCGCGGTCGTCGAGAACTCCGAGACGCTGGAGGGCCGCGGCGAGTACGACTTCGCCATCGAGCTCGCCCGCGACACGACGGAGTCCGGCAACTACCCGATCGTGCTGGTCAGCTACCACATCGGCTGCATCGAGTACGAGGACCAGGAGACCGCTGACCTGGTCAAGGACTTCATGGGCTACGTGATCAGCGAGGAGGGCCAGCAGGCCGCCGCCGAGGCCGCCGGGTCGGCGCCGATCTCGGACTCCCTGCGCGAGCAGAACCAGTCCGCGATCGACGCGATCACCGCCGCCGGCTGATCCGGCACCATCAGTGACGGCCCGGAGCGTCTGAGACGCTCCGGGCCGTCACTCCGCCCGCCGCCGGCGGGCACACCCGACGGGCACCCCATCGACGCGCAGCAGACGGAGCAGCGGTGACAGTCAGCAGTCCCCCGCAGGAACCGACGGCTCCCCGGGCAGTACGCCGGCCCGGCGACCGGATCTTCGCCGGCAGCGCCAAGGGCGCCGGGATCCTCATCCTCGTCATCCTGGCCGGGGTGACCGTCTTCCTCCTCGCCGAGTCGCTCCCGGCGCTGACCGCGCCGGCAGAGGAGCTCCCGGGCGAGGGCGGGCTGGTCTCCTACGTCTGGCCGCTGATCTTCGGCACGCTGCTGTCCGCCGCGATCGCCCTGCTGGTGGCCACCCCGCTCGCGGTCGGCATCGCGCTGTTCATCACCCACTACGCGCCGCGCCGCGTCGCCCAGGTCCTCGGCTACGTGGTCGACCTCCTGGCCGCGATCCCGAGCATCGTGTACGGCTTCTGGGGCATCGCCTGGCTCGCCCCGCGACTCGTGCCCTTCTACCGCTGGCTCGAGGAGAACCTCGGCTTCATCCCGCTGTTCGCCGGGCCGGTCTCGGCCACGGGGCGGACGATGCTCACGATCGGGCTGGTCCTCGCCGTCATGATCCTGCCGATCGTCAGCGCCATCTCCCGCGAGGTCTTCACGCAGGTGCCGTCGCTGCACCGCGAGGCGGCGCTCGCCCTCGGCGCCACCCGCTGGGAGATGATCAAGATGGCGGTCATCCCGTACGGCAAGAGCGGCGTCATCGGTGGCGCCATGCTCGGCCTGGGCCGGGCGCTCGGCGAGACCATGGCGGTCGCCATCATCCTCTCCGGCTCGGCCGCCGGCATCACCTTCGCCCTGATCTCCAGCGCCAACCCGCAGACCATCGCAGCCAACATCGCGCTGCAGTTCCCCGAGTCGACCGGGCTGGACGTCAACACGCTGATCGCCAGCGGCCTGGTGCTGTTCGTGATCACGCTCCTGGTCAACATGCTCGCCCGCTGGATCGTCAACCGCCGGGCCGACTTCTCCGGAGCCAACTGATGAGCACGTCGATGCAGCAGCGCAGCACGGGCGTCAGCGCCCCGGGCACGCCCCCCGAGCGGCGCGGCAACGGCCGGCTCCCCCAGTGGGCGCCGTGGGCCTGCTTCGCCGCGGCCCTGGCGCTGGCCGCCCTCATCGGGTTCCTGACCAGCCCGAACATCGTCCTGCTGGTCATCTACACCGTCGTCCTGGGCACCGTCGCCGTCTACGCGACGTCGCGCGTCGTCGAAGGCCCCCGGCGGGCCGTCGACCGGCTGGTCACGTGCCTGGTGGTGACCGCCTTCGGGATCGCCATGGTGCCCTTGGTGTCGCTCGCCTACGAGGTGATCCGCCGCGGTGCGCAGCGGTTCGACGGCGAGTTCTTCGGCGCGTCCCTCCAGGGCGTGATCGGCGAGGGTGGCGGCGCGTACCACGCGATCATGGGCACCCTGATCATCACCTTGCTCACCACGCTCATCTCGGTGCCGATCGGCCTGATGACCGCCATCTACCTGGTGGAGTACGGGTCCGGCCGGCTCAAGCGGTCGATCACCTTCTTCGTCGACGTGATGACCGGTATCCCGTCGATCGTGGCCGGCCTCTTCGCCTACGCCCTCTTCGTGATCTTCTTCGGGCCGGGGATCCGGCTCGGCATCATGGGCGCCGTCGCCCTCTCGGTCCTCATGATCCCGGTGGTGGTGCGGTCGGCCGAGGAGGTGCTCAAGCTCGTGCCCAACGAGCTGCGCGAGGCTGCTTACGCCCTCGGGGTCCCCAAGTGGCGCACCATCCTCAAGGTGGTCATCCCCACCGCGATCGCCGGTCTCGGCACCGGCGTCACGCTGGCCATCGCGCGCGTCATCGGTGAGACCGCGCCGCTGCTCGTGACGGTCGGCATCACGAACGGCACCAACCTGAACCCGTTCGAGGGCCGCATGGCCACCCTGCCGGTCTACGCCTTCTACCAGCTGACCCAGCCGGGTGTACCGCCTGAGGACGCGATCAACCGGGCCTGGACAGCGGCGCTGGTCCTCATCATGCTGGTGATGGGCCTCAATGTGGTCGCCCGCGTGATCAGCCGCGTCTTCGCCCCCAAGACCAGTCGCTGAGCTTCATCCACCCAGGAAGGGACCACTCGTGGCCAAGCGCATCGAGGTGTCGGATCTCGACATCTACTACGGCAAGTTCCTCGCCGTGCAGGGCGTGAACGTCTCCATCGAGCCGCGCAGCATCACGGCGCTCATCGGGCCGTCGGGCTGCGGCAAGTCGACGTTCCTGCGTGCGCTCAACCGCATGCACGAGGTCATCCCCGGTGCGCGCGTCGAGGGGAAGGTCGTCATGGACGGCCAGGACCTCTACGGCTCCGACTCCGACCCGGTGACGGTCCGCCGGCAGATCGGCATGGTGTTCCAGCGGCCGAACCCGTTCCCGACGATGTCCATCTACGACAACGTCGCCGCCGGCATGCGCCTGAACGCGAAGAAGATGAAGAAGTCGGAGACCGACGAGCTCGTCGAGCGCTCGCTGCGTGGAGCCAACCTGTGGGAAGAGGTGAAGGACCGCCTCGACCGGCCGGGCTCGGGCCTCTCCGGTGGTCAGCAGCAGCGGCTCTGCATCGCCCGCGCCATCGCCGTCGAGCCCGACGTGCTGCTCATGGACGAGCCGTGCTCGGCTCTGGACCCGATCTCGACGCTGGCCATCGAGGACCTGATGACCGAGCTCAAGGAGCGGTTCACGATCGTCATCGTGACCCACAACATGCAGCAGGCGGCCCGGGTCAGCGAGCAGACCGGCTTCTTCAACCTCAACGGGGTCGGGCAGCCCGGCCGGCTGATCGAGTTCAACCCGACCGAGAAGATCTTCAGCAACCCTGACGAGAAGGCGACCGAGGACTACATCTCCGGACGCTTCGGCTGAGGGCCCCGTTCCAAGGCTCGCCCCGAGCCTGCGAGGGGTGAGGAGAACGGGGTCCTTCAGCAGGTGACGGCGGCCGCCTCCGGCTCGGGGGCGGCCGCCGCCGTGTCCGGCGCGGCCTGGACCGGCTCCCGGGCACTGACCTCGACCGGCACGACCGTGGAGTAGCCGGGGCCGATGACCAGCTGGACCGCGTCGCCGATCGCGTCGCTGGGCTCGAGAACCGCACCGGGCACCGCGGCGGCCACGGTGCGGGCGCCGTTCAGCGCACCCGGCCCGTACCGGACGACGGTCCCGTTGACCGTGCCCGGCTCGTTGCCCACCGCGCCCACGGTGAAGCCCTGCCCGCGGAGCGCGTCGGCAACCGTGGCCGCCAGCCCGGTGGTGGCCGTGCCGTTGAGCACGTCCACGGTGATCTCACCGGGGGCCGCGGTGAGCGGCTCGGGCGCCGCCGGCTCGGGCGCCTGCTCCGGCGCCGGTTCGGGCGCGGCCGCCTCCGGCGCCTCCGGGGTGGCCAGCAGCTCCGCCGGCACCTGGGCGCCGTCGATGACCGCGTCGAAGAGCGCGCGCGTGCCCTGCCGATCGAGGATCACGTAGGCCTCATCGGTGCCGGCCGGCACGTAGCCGACCTGGGCGACCGGCAGCGCGGCGCGCTGGACCGCGTCACCGGAGAGATCGCCGAGCGTGGCAGCGAGGACGCGCAGATCCCCCAGCGTCGTCTGCTCGTCGACCGTCAGCGCATCCGCGGCCCGGGAGAGGAAGCGGGTGAGGGTGACCGGGTCGAGCACCGTGTCCGCGGACATCGCGGCCCGGAGGGTGGAGGTGAGCAGCCGCTGGGCGCGTTCGGCGACGGCCGCACCGGTGACGTCGACCCCGCTGTCCCCCGGCTCCAGGAAACCCGACGCCGCGGCGCCGGACAGCTCTGACGGCCCGGCCGGGGGCGGGGTGGCCGCGGCAGCGGTGGTCGTCGAGGGAATGACGCAGACGGGGACACCGCCCAGGGCGTCGACCATCCCGGGGAGGCCGGCGAGGTCCACGCCGAGGTAGTGGTCGATCCGGAGGCCGGACAGCTGCTGGACCGCCCGCACCGTGCACGCGGGCCCGCCCTGGAGCAGCGAGCTGGCGAACGCCTCGGTGACCGGGTCGCGCAGCGTGCCGTCGGGCGTACGGCAGACCGGGGTGTCCACGAGCGCCGTGGGGGGCACGCTGACCAGCGCTGCGCGGTCACCCTCGGCCGAGACCGAGACGACCAGGGTGGCCACCGACGCCGCACCGGTCTGCCCGGGGACGCCCGTACCGACGACCAGATAGGTCTCGGCGGCGTCCTGCAGACCCGGGGCGAGGACCTCGGGGCCGTCGACCGCGAGCGCGTCGACCCGGTCGATGCTCTGGTCGACGTAGAAGTACAGCGCCAGGTGGTAGAGGACGACCACGCCCACCACCGCGGCCAGCGCCGTTCCCGCACGCATCAGGCGGCGGCGGCGCGGGCTGCGCGGAGGGCGGTCAGCGGCCCGCCGGCGGGTGGCGCCCGACGGGCGCGGCGGCGGAGCCAGGCCGGGAAGCGGGGGGATGGGTCCACTGCGCCGGGAGGGCCGCTCGTCGGGCACCCAGGCCGTCGGTGTCCCGGCCGCCGACGACCGATCCGGAGCGGACGGGACCGGGGGAAGTCCTGGCTGCGCACCGGCCGCCGGCGGCACCCCCGGCTCGGCGCCGGGGACCGGCGGGAGGCCGGGCTGCGACCCCGCGACGCGGCCGGGCCGGGCGGCGCCGGGGACCGGCGGGAGCCCGGACCGGACGGCGGGGGCGTCCGCTGGGCCGGCCGGAGGGATGCCGGCGCCGGGCCCGGAGAGCGGATCGGGCTCGGCCGGCCGCGGCTGGTCGCCGCCTCGGGCCGGATCTGCCGCCTCACGCCGGCCATCGGGGGCAGCGGTGTCACCGCGGGAGGACGACGGCTGGGCAGAGCCCCGCCGAGCGGCCCGTCGACCACCGACGGCGTTGCCCTGCCGGGCGAGGAGCTGCTCGACGGTCACCGGCTCCGCGGCGCCGTCGGCCGGGGCGCGCCCCCGGCGGGTGCGACCGGGGACGTCGCGGCCATCCGCGTCGCCCCACCTCGGCTGATCACCCACAGGTGTCGACACCTTTTCGTCGTCCGCATGTCCCTGCCTGTCGTCCCACGATACGGGCGGATCTGCGATCGCCACGCCGACGCGCGGGCGCCGCTGCGCCGACGTGCGGCCCGATCGGGGCGAGGGGCGCAACCGAATGGTGGGCCACCGGCGCACTGCGTACCGTCCACACGGTGCGCCTGCCCTCCGTTCCCGGCCCGTCCGACGTCCTCGCCGCGGTGGGCGG
Source organism: Blastococcus sp. SYSU DS0552 (assembly GCF_054050815.1). Lineage (NCBI taxonomy): Bacteria > Bacillati > Actinomycetota > Actinomycetes > Geodermatophilales > Geodermatophilaceae > Blastococcus > Blastococcus sp. SYSU DS0552. The sequence goes on along the minus strand of NZ_JBJHAB010000004.1, from coordinate 87,087 downwards.
TCTGCGCGAGGGCGTGGCAGACGCCCTCGCTCTGGTGCCGCGGGCTGCCGGCGTCCTCGGCCGCGTGGAGCAGCTGCTGGACCAGGCGTCCGGGATGGTTGCCCGCGTCGAGACGCTGCTCGACCGGGCGGACGTGGCGATCACCGGTCTGGACGACACCCGGTTGGCCGCGGACGAGGCCATCGTCGCCGTCGGCCGGACCCGGATCGCCGCGGACGAGGCCATCACCGCCATCGGCGACACCCGTACCAAGGCCGACGACGCCATCGAGGCCATCGGCGACACCCGTACCAAGGCCGACGACGCCATCGAGGCCATGGGCCACACCCGCGCCAAAGCCGACGACGCCATCGAGGCCATGGGCCACACCCGCGCCAAAGCCGACGACGCCATCGAGGCCATGGGCCACACCCGCACCAAAGCCGACGACGCCATCGAGGCCATGGGCCACACCCGCACCAAAGCCGACGACGCCATCGAGGCCATGGGCCACACCCGCACCAAGGCCGACGACGCCATCGAGGCCATGGGCCACACCCGCACCAAGGCCGACGACGCCATCGAGGCCATGGGCCACACCCGCACCAAGGCCGACGACGCCATCGACCGGGTCGCCGGCACCACGGAACGGGCCGACGGCATCGTCGGGCGCGCGGAGGGGCTGGTCGGTCGCGTCGAGCCGCTGCTGACCGACTACGAGCCCGCGCTCACCGCCCTGGCGCCGTCCATCCGGCGACTGGCGGCCGAGTTCGACGCGACGGAGGTGGACGCGCTCATCACGCTCATCGACCGGCTGCCGCAGGTGCTCGGGCACCTCGACGAGCAGGTCCTCCCCGCGCTGGAGGGGCTGGAGAACGTGGGGACCGACGTCCGGGACCTCGTCGACACGGTCCAGGACATGCGGCAGATCGTGAAGGGCTTCCCCGGCTCGAAGCTGTTCCGCCGGCGCGGTGCCGAGGAGATCGCCGACGGCGAGGCGCGGGAGAGAGAGGCGGAGGGCGCCGGCTCCTGAGCCGACGCCCTCCCACCCCGGGCGGTCGAGGCGACCGGAGGGGCGTCCGGGCTAGGCGCCCGGACCGGAGCCGGTCTCGGTGGGGTAGCCCAGCGCGCGGACCACGTCGCCGATCCGCTCGTAGGTCTCCCCCTCGGGCAGTCGCTCCAGCTCGCTGACGACGACGTCGGGGGCCCGGTGGTCGCGGGCCGCCTCGACCAGGTCGGGGCCGGTGCTCGGGAAGTCGGCCCGGTCCAGCCACCGCGCGAGCTCGGCGCGCGCCACGACCGCGTCCTCGGTCATGCCCACGGGGGTGCCACCGACGAGGGTGCCGGCCGGGTCGGCGTCGACGTCGGGGTCACCTTCGGCGACCGGCTCGACCTCGCGCCACTCGTGCGACCGGGTGGCCCGCTCGGCCTTCATCATCCCCTGCGTCTCGTGCTCGAGCTCCTCGTCGAGGCGCGGGTTGTGCTTGGTGCTGCGCGAGCCGGCGAACTCGCCTGCGGACTCGGTCACGTGTGCCTCCTGGTGTTGGGGCCCGGCACCGCCGGGCCGTGGATCCGTCCGCGAAGGGGGTCAGGCCTCGTCGAGGGCACCCGGCTTGTGCACCGCGGTGCGCCCGGACTTCTCGCTGCGCACCTCGTACTGCGGGTCGTCCTCGCTGGCGCGCACGGTGCGGCCGGAGGCCTCGGTGTCGGAGGTGATCTTCCGCTCGACCGTGCCCTCCGTCGTCGAGCCGTGGCTCTTCCAGGTGACGTGGTCACCCTTGTCGAACTCGTCGGCCATCGTGGTCTCCGTTCGTCGGACGGTGCTGCCCCTGCCCCTGCCCGCAGCAAGGCCCGGACACACATGCGCAGACCGGGCCGGCCGCCCGCCTAGGCTCGTCGGACGTGACCACCGCGAACGACGCCGCCCTCGTGGACGGCCTGCGCCCGGTCGACGTCCTCACCGTCGTCGCGGTCACCGACGTGACGCCCTCGGTCCGCCGGGTGACCCTCACCGGGACGGCGGAGGCGGTGGCGGCGGCCGGGCCGACGGTGAACCTGCTGGTGCCCCGGGTGGACGACCCGGCTCCCCGCTGGCCGCTGATCCAGCGCGACGGCCGGGTCGTGTGGCCCGACGGCAGCCACGGCGTCGCACTGCGCAGCTACACCGCCCGCCGGCAGGACCCGGCCGCGGGCGAGCTGGACATCGACTTCGTGCTCCACGGCGACGGCCCGGCCGCGTCCTGGGCCGCGGCGGCCCGCCCCGGCGCCCTGCTCGGCGTCGCCGGCGCCGCCTCGCTCGCCGAACGCCCGGCACGGTGGCTGCTCCTCGCCGCGGACGAGACGGCGCTGCCCGCCGTGAGCCGCATCCTCGCCGCCGCACCGCCGGAGACGACCGGTGTGGCCTACCTCGAGGTGGCCGGACCGGAGGAGGAGCAGCAGCTGGCCGCCCCACCGGGCGTCGACCTGCGCTGGCTGCACCGGGGCGCGACGCCTCCCGGGGAGAGCACCCTGCTCGTCGACGCCGTGGCGGCCCTGGAGCGGCCCCCGGGTGACGACGTCTTCGCCTGGGTGGGCGCCGAGTCGGCCGCCGTGCGCGCCATCCGGGCCGACCTGCGCGGTCGCTGGGGGCTCGGCCGGGCCCAGCACCATGCCATCGGTTACTGGCGGCGCGGCCGGGCGATGGCGCCGGCCGGCTGACCCGTCCGCCGCGTGGCCCGGGTCGGTTCCCAGGGGGTTCACAGGTAGCGTCCAGATCCACCGCAGCCGGCGTCCCCACCCTGGGGGCATGACGACGGCATCGGCGCACGCCACCGGAGGAGCGATGTCCGGCACCCAGCCCACCGGGCGCACGGCCCCGGAGGCCCGCCTGCTCGTGGTCGACGACGAGCCGAACATCCGCGAACTGCTGTCGGCCAGCCTCCGCTACGCGGGCTTCGATGTGGCCACCGCCGCCGACGGTCAGCAGGCCCTCGCGCTGGCCGCCTCGTTCCGGCCCGACCTCCTGGTGCTGGACGTCATGATGCCGGGCCTCGACGGCTTCGGTGTCGTGCGGCGCCTCCGGGAGACCGGCCGCCACACCCCGGTGCTCTTCCTCACCGCCCGGGATGCCGCGGAGGACAAGATCTCCGGGCTGACCCTCGGCGGCGACGACTACGTGACCAAGCCGTTCAGCCTGGACGAGGTCGTAGCCCGCATCCGGGCCGTCCTGCGGCGCACGGCGGGAACGCAGCGGGAGGCCGAGGCCCCCCGGCTGACGTTCGCCGACATCGAGCTGGACGAGGAGACCCACGAGGTCGTCAAGGCCGGCGAGGTCATCAGCCTCTCCCCCACCGAGTTCAAGCTGCTGCGTTACCTGATGGCCAACGCCGGGCGGGTGCTGTCGAAGGCGCAGATCCTCGACCACGTGTGGAACTACGACTTCAACGGCGAGGCGAACGTCGTGGAGTCCTACATCTCCTACCTGCGCCGCAAGATCGACACGACCGAGCCGCGCCTGCTGCAGACGATCCGCGGGGTCGGCTACACCCTGCGGCTGCCGCGCGGCTCCTGACCGCGATGGACGGGCGGGGCCCCGTGCGCGCCGGGGGGCAGCAGATCCCCCTGCGCGTGACCCTGGTCGCACTCCTGGTCGCCCTCGTCTCGGTCGCGCTCCTGGCCACCGGGGCCGCCGCGACGTCCCTGCTCGCGGACTACCTGCAGGAGCAGCAGGACGACGAGCTGCAGGCCATCGTCGCCAGCAACCAGGGCCCGCGGCTGGTCAGCACCTGCCTCCGGGAGATCTCGGAACCCAGCCCCCTCTACGTCGCCTGCCTCCCGCCGGACAGCGACGAGCCCGTGGTCATCGGGGAGCCGTACGGCCCCGGCGTCCACGAGCTGCCGGAGCTGGACGAGGCGGACGTCGAGGCCCTCCGCGAGGGTGGTCCCGCGATCACGGTCGGCTCCGACCGGAACGCGTGGCGCATGGCCTCGGGCGAGCTGCCGGGGGGCTACACCCTGGTGGTCGGTGAGGACCAGGGGCGCGACGGAGGGGCGATCTCCCGGCTGATCCGCATCGAGCTGGTCGTGGGTCTGGCGGTGCTGGCGCTGCTGGGCGCCGCCGGCTACGTCCTGGTGCGCAACAGCCTCCGGCCGCTGGCCGAGGTCGAGGAGACCGCCCGTGCCATCGCCGCGGGCGATCTCTCGCGGCGGGTCCCGGTCGGCGACGACCGCACGGAGGTGGGCCGTCTCTCCACGGCGCTCAACGGCATGCTCGCCCGGATCGAGACGGCCTTCCGCGCCCAGCAGGCGTCGGAGGAGCAGGCACGCGGCTCCGAGCAGCGGCTGCGCCGGTTCGTCGCCGACGCCAGCCACGAGCTGCGCACCCCGCTGACCTCCATCCGCGGCTTCGCCGAGCTGTACCGGCAGGGGGCCGTCCGGGAGGAGGCGGACGTCGCCCGGCTGATGCAGCGGATCGAGGCCGAGGGCAGCCGGATGGGACTGCTGGTCGAGGACCTGCTGCTGCTGGCCCGGATGGATCAGCAGCGACCGCTGTCCCTGGCCCCGGTCGACCTGGCCGCGATCGCCGGCGACGCGGTGCACGACGCCCGCGCCGTCCAGCCGGACCGGCCGATCAGCCTGCACCTGGACGAGTCGCTCACCGACGTGCCGGTCGTGCTCGGCGACGAGAGCCGCCTGCGGCAGGTGGTCGGCAACCTCGTCACGAACGCGCTCACGCACACCCCGGCGGGAACCCGCGTGCAGGTCTCCGTGGCACAGGACCCGGCCGACGACGACGTCCTCCTGCTCCGGGTCGCCGACGAGGGCCCGGGCATGGAGCCGGCCGACGCCGAGCGCGCGTTCGAGCGCTTCTACCGGGCCGACGCCTCCCGCACGCGGGCGGCCGGCGGCACCGGCCTCGGGCTGTCGATCGTCGCCTCGCTCGCGGCTGCCCACGGCGGATCCGCCTCGCTGGAGACTGCGCCCGGGGCGGGCCTGGCCGTCACCGTGCGGCTGCCCCGCGGCGGCCCGGACGGGGGTGCGACGAGTTCGTCGTGACCCGGCTTGCGACCATCTGGTGGTGACGACGAACGACGGCCACCCGGACACCGCGGCCTCCTACGACCCGGCGCTGATGGCGGCGTCCACCGACCTGGGGGCGGCGATCCGCGAGCTGATCGAGATGTCGGTCACCACGACGGAGCCGGCGACCGAGATCGCGGCCGCGACCGACCTGGTGCGGCAGGCGACCGCCCGCATCGCCGCCTCCCGGCGCCCGGCCTCCGTGCTGCCGGCGCTCGACGACCCGTCCGTGGGCCGACGGGTCTTCAATCCGGTCGTCGGCGCCGGGAACGCCCTCGCGCCGCCGCTCGTGGTGCGCCGGGAGGAGGGCGGTGTGGTCGCCGAGGTCACCCTGGGTGTCGCCTACGAGGGCCCGCCCAGCTACGTGCACGGCGGCATGAGCGCCCTGTTCATGGACCAGCTGCTCGGCAGCGCGGCCGGGGCGGCGGGCCTGTGGGGCATGACCGCGCACCTGGAGCTGGACTACCGCGGCCCGCTGCCGCTGGAGACCCCGCTGGTGCTGCGCGCGTGGGTCGAGAGCACCGAGGGCCGCAAGTCGGTCATCGCCGGCACGATCGCGCTGGCCGCCGAGCCCGGGCAGCCGCTCGTCGAGGCGCGCGGGATCTTCGTCATGCCGCGCCCGGAGAAGGCCCGGGCCTACTTCGGCGCCATCACCGACGTCGCGGGCCGGCACACCCCGCCCCGCCGGCCGGGCGACGCCACCTCGGTCCAGTGGAGCTGACCCCGGGCGGCGACGTCGCGGTCGCGGTGGCGGCCGCCCGCGCCGCGGCCACCGCCCTCCTGCCGCTGCGGACCGGCGGGCCCGGCGGGCGGGCGCTGGGAGACGCCGGGGACGCCGCCGCGCAGCGGGCGATCCTCGCCGTGCTCACCGACGCACGCCCCGGCGACGCCGTGTTCAGCGAGGAGGCCGTGGACGACCCCCGCCGGCTGACCGCCGACCGCGTCTGGATCGTCGATCCGCTCGACGGCACCCGCGAGTACTCCGATCCCGCCCGGAGCGACTGGGCGGTGCACGTCGCGCTGTGGGCCGGCGGTGACCTGGTGGCGGCGGCCGTGGCGCTGCCGGCGCTCGGCGAGGTGCACGTCACCGACCCCGCACCGGCGCTGCCGCCCCGGCCGGCGGGGCCGGTCCGCATCGCCGTCAGCCGCACCCGCCCTCCGGCCGAGGCGCAGGCCGTGGCCGCCGCTCTGGGCGGCGAGCTGGTGCCGATGGGCTCGGCCGGCTACAAGACCCTCGCGGTGGTGCGCGGCGAGGTCGACGCCTACGTGCACGGCGGCGGGATGTACCAGTGGGACTCCGCCGCGCCGGTCGGCGTCGCTCGCGCCGCCGGCCTGGTGACCTGCCGGCTGGACGGGTCGCCGCTGGTCTACAACGCCCCCGACCCCTACCTGCCCGACCTGGTCGTCGCGCGTCCGGAGCTGGCCGACGAGGTCCTGGCTGCGGTCGCCGCCGCCCGATAGCGGACACTGGGCACCGAATCCCCACCGACCCGATCGGATTGCGCCGATCGGGTCGCCCGACCCCTAGCCCCGTGGAGCACGAGAGCGTGACGACGCCCGACTACCGGCTCAGCCAGCTGGAGACGCTGGAGGCCGAGTCCATCCACGTCATCCGTGAGGTGGTCGCCGAACTGGAGCGGCCGGTGCTGCTGTTCTCCGGCGGCAAGGACTCCATCGTGATGCTGGAGCTGGCCCGCAAGGCGTTCGCGCCGGCGCGCATCCCGTTCCCGGTCATGCACGTGGACACCGGGCTGAACTTCCCGGAGGTCCTGGAGTTCCGCGACCGGAGGGTGGCGGAGCTGGGTGTCCAGCTCGTGGTCGCCTCGGTGCCCGAGGCGATCGCGGCGGGCACGGTGAAGGAGGAGCCCAACGGCTCCCGCAACCGCATCCAGACGCCGGTGCTGCTCGACGCGGTCGAGGAGCACGGGTTCACCGCGCTGTTCGGCGGCGCCCGGCGCGACGAGGACAAGGCCCGCGCCAAGGAGCGGGTGTTCTCCTTCCGCGACGAGTTCGGCCAGTGGGACCCGAAGAACCAGCGGCCCGAGCTCTGGGACCTCTACAACGGCCGGATCCACCTCGGCGAGTCGATCCGGGTGTTCCCGCTGTCGAACTGGACCGAGCTCGACATCTGGCAGTACATCCTCCGCGAGGAGATCGCCATCCCCCCGCTGTACCTCGCGCAGGAGCGGGACGTCGTGGAGCGCCAGGGCATGTTGTACGCGGTCAACCAGTTCATCTCCCCGCGCGAGGACGAGGAGGTCCAGCGCCGGAGCGTCCGCTACCGCACCGTCGGTGACGCGAACCTGACCGCCGCCGTGCCCTCGACCGCCACCACGGTCGAGGAGGTCATCGCCGAGATCGCAGTGACCCGCATGACCGAGCGCGGCGCCACCCGGGGCGACGACAAGGTCAGCGACGCCGCGATGGAGGACCGCAAGAAGGAGGGCTACTTCTGATGCCCCTCCCGTCCGCGGCGACGCCGGAGCACGAGCAGCACCCGCACCACGGCGGCGAGCAGCACCACGCCCGCCGACCAGCCGGTCACCTCCGGCGTGCTGCCCGGTCGCGCGCCGAGCAGGTCGCAGACCCAGCCCGCCACCGCGAAGCCGACGACGTAGCCGGCGACCACGACGAGCAGCGCCGGTACCGCCGCGACCAGCACGAACACGCTCTGCCTCCCCGGACGACGGACCCCAGCGTCCGCCGCTCCGCCGTCCTCTGCCAGGAGATCTCCCGATGACCGCCGGCTCCGCCGACCAGCCCGGCGTCCACCCCGACGCCCCCATCGACGTCCACTCGCCCGCGGCGGAGGCGGCGGCGGAGATCGCCACCGCGCGCAAGGACATCCTGCGCATCGCCACCGCGGGCTCGGTGGACGACGGCAAGAGCACGCTCATCGGCCGCCTGCTCTACGACAGCAAGGCGGTGTTCGAGGACCAGTACGAGGCGGTCGAGCGCGCGAGCAAGGGTGACTACGTCGACCTGGCCCTGCTCACCGACGGCCTGCGCGCCGAGCGCGAGCAGGGCATCACCATCGACGTCGCCTACCGGTACTTCGCCACCCCGCGGCGCACGTTCATCCTGGCCGACACCCCCGGTCACGTGCAGTACACGCGGAACATGGTCACCGGCGCCTCGACCGCCGACCTGGCGATCGTGCTGGTCGACGCGCGCAAGGGCATGCTGGAGCAGAGCCGGCGCCATGCCTTCCTCGCCTCGCTGCTGCGAGTGCCCCACCTGGTCGTCGCGGTCAACAAGATGGACCTCGTCGACTGGTCGGAGGACACCTACGAGGCGATCCGCGACGAGTTCACCGCGTTCGCCGCGAAGCTCGACGTCCCCGACCTCACCGTCGTCCCGATCTCGGCGCTGCACGGCGACAACGTCGTCCGCCGCTCCGAGCACACCCCCTGGTACCAGGGTTCCTCGCTGCTGCACCACCTCGAGCACGTGCACGTGGCCAGCGACCGGAACCTCATCGACGTCCGGTTCCCGGTGCAGTACGTGATCCGCCCGCAGTCGGACGCGCACCACGACTACCGGGGCTACGCCGGGACGGTCGCCAGCGGGGTGCTGCGCCCCGGCGACGAGGTCCAGGTGCTGCCCAGCGGGCTGACGACGACGATCGCCGGCATCGACGGGCCGCGCGGCCCCGTCGAGGAGGCCTTCGCCCCGATGTCGGTGACCGTCCGGCTGGCCGACGACCTGGACGTCTCCCGCGGCGACCTGATCTGCCGGCCCGCGAACGCCCCGCACGTGACGCAGGACCTGGACGCGCTGGTGTGCTGGATGACCGACGAGCCGCTGCGTCCCCGGCAGCGACTGGCCGTCAAGCACACGACCCGCTCGGTGCGCGCGGTGGTCAAGGAACTGCAGTACCGGCTGGACGTCAACACGCTGCACCGCGAGCAGGGCGCGACCGAGCTCGGCCTCAACGACATCGGCCGGGTGCGGCTGCGCACCACCCAGCCGCTGTTCGTGGACGAGTACAGCCGCAACCGGGTGACCGGCCGGTTCATCCTGGTGGACGAGGCGACCAACGCGACGGTCGGCGCCGGGATGCTGGTCCCCGGCAGCTGAACGGGCGGTCCTGGCTCACCTGCAGGGGTCCTGGCTCACCGTCCACCGTGAGCCAGGACCCCTGTTGATCAGGTGACCTGATCAACAGGGAGCGGAGCGGGTCCCTAGCGCAGGGTCACCGGGAGGACCTCGAAACCGCGGAGGGTCCGCAGGTCGCGGCGCCGCGGACGGCCGGCCACCCGCAGCCGCGGGAAGCGCTCGTCGAGCGCCTGCAACCCGACGGCGCCCTCCAGCCGCGCCAGCCCCGCGCCCAGGCAGTAGTGGATGCCGCCGGAGAAGGCCAGGTGCTCCCGCGCGTTGGCCCGGGCGACGTCGAACCTCGCCGGGTCGGGGAAGACCTCGGGGTCGCGGTTGGCCGCCCCCAGCAGCAGCGTCACCCGGGTGCCGGCGGCCACCGTCCGCCCGGCGAGCTCGACCTCCGCGCGCGCCGTCCGGCCGGTCAGCTGCACGGGGCTGTCCAGCCGGAGCACCTCCTCGACGGCGTCGTCCCAGCCCGCGGCGCCGCTGCGGAGGAGCTCCCGCTCGCCGGGGTGCGCGTCGAGCAGCACCACGGCGTTGCCCAGCAGGTTCATCGTGGTCTCGAAGCCGGCGCCGAGCAGGAGCAGCACCGTGGCGTGCAGCTCCCGGTCGGTGAGCGCATCCTCCGCCGGCAGGGTGACCAGCCCGCTGACCAGGTCGTCGGCCGGGTCGTGGCGCAGCCGCGCGAAGTGCTCCGCCAGGAATCGGTGCATGGCCCGCAGCGCCTTCTCGGCGGCGAGGTAGCGGCGCAGCGGCAGGCCGGGGTCCAGGGTCGCGGCGGCCGCTGCGCCCCACCGCAGGAAGTCCTCCCGGCGCTCGAGAGGCACGCCGAGCAGGTCCGCGATCACCAGCACCGGCAGCTGGGCGGCGTAGGCACCGACGAGGTCGACCGTGCCGTCGCGGCGCGCCAGGTCGTCCAGGAGGCGTTCGGCCGTGCGCCGGATGACCGGCTCGAACGCCGCCGTCGCCCGGGGGGTGAAGGCCCGGCTCACCAGCCGGCGGAACCGGGTGTGGTCGGGTGGGTCGACCACGAGCATGGACGGCGGTTCGGCGACACCGGCCGCCGTGGGGTCGTCGCCGAACTCCAGCGCCCAGCGGATCACCCCGGGGGCGGCCGAACGGTCCCAGCCGACGCCGAACCGGTCGCTGCGCAGGACCTCCTGCGCGACGGGGTGCGACGTCGTCACCAGACCCAGGCTGCTGCCCGGGAGCGGGCCGCGGGCGCGCAGCTGCTCGTAGAGGTCGTAGGGGTGCTCGCGCAGCGCCGGATCACGCATCAGCCGGCCGACCAGGTCACCGCGGCGCGCACTGCGGGACAGGTAGACCGCCGGCAGGGCGTGCCGGACGGCCCAGCGCACCGCGGTGCGCGCGGGGCGGGCGAGCGGCCCGAGCGCCGCCCCGGAGGGTGCGGGCCGCACCTCGGCTGTGGCGGTCATCACCGAAGTCTGCCAGCGCGGACCCGGCGACGGAACGCGGCGCCGCCCCCGTCCCGGCAGCGGGACGGGGGCGGTGCGGGACGTCGGGAGGTCAGGCCTCGTCGGTGGGCGCGGGCGCCGCGCCCGGATCGCCGTCCCAGTCCTTGCCCGCCACGTCGGCGTTCTCCGACGCGCTGTCGGTCTGGCCGGCGACGGTCTCGATCATCTCCTCGTCGGAGACTCCCTCACCTGCAGCGTGGGTGTTCGGCTCGCTCATCGCGCAGTCCCTTCCTTCGGCTGGCTTCCCCTCCGCCCGTCCCCGCTCGGCGAGGGCGGCAAACCAGCTGTGGATCACAGCCGGGGCGGACGCAGCTCGAACCACACCCGCTTGCCGTCGCGGTAGTCCTCGCACCCCCACCGGTCGGCGAGGACCTCCACCATCAGCATGCCCCTCCCGCGGGGTCGGTCCGGGGAGAGCTGCTGGACCGCCGGCCGGACCGGGGAGCAGTCGACGACGGCGAGCCGGAGCCAGTCCTCGGAGTAGGTCGCCTCCACGGTGAGACACGCGCTGCCGCCCACGTGGTCCACGACGTTGGCCACCAGTTCGGTCACCAGGAGGGCCGCGTCGTCGTGGTCCTGGCGGGCGCCCCACGACCGCAGCAGCTCGCGCACCAGCCGCCGGGCCGCCGGGACACTGGCGGCGACCGGGGGGAGGTCGAGGCTGGCGCTGAGCGTGGACATGGAGCGTTCCGTTCTGCCGGCGGGCGGGTGTCGGCGCGGCCGCCCGATGCCGGACTCATCGGCAGTTCGGACGGGGAACTCGACTGTGTTGTGCGCAACTGTCCACTGTCGGGGTACGGGGCGCAACCCCCCTTGCGCCTCATGCCGGTTGTGTGCGATATATATCCCGCTAGAGTTCGCCCGTCCCGTTGCCCGCGTCCGTGAGGAGCAGCATGCCCAGTCCGGACGCAGCACCGGACGAGCCCGCCACGCAGGCGCTCGAAGGCCTGATCGCCTGCATCGACGGCTCGCTCGTAGAGCTGCAACGCGCTCGCGCCCGGGCCGACCGGCTGCTGGTCGAGCGCCGCGCGGGCCGGCCCTGGCTGGAGCTGGTGACGGAGGAGTCCCGCCCGCTGGTCGTCGAGAGGGTCTCCACCGTGCTGACCTCCCTGGCGACGGCCGGCCACACCTGGCGGTGCGAGGAGGCGGCGGCGCTGCAGCGCGAGCAGGTGAGCATCAACCGGATCGCGGCGCTGTTCGGCGTCACCCGCCAGCGCATCTCGGCGCTGCTGAAGGAGAGCGGCGCCGGCGCGGCCGGGTGAGCCCGTCGGACTACCCCAGGATCGCGTCGATCGCCTTGTAGATGCGCTGCTCGGAGACCGGGCGCGGCGTGCCGACGTTCTGGGCGAAGAGAGCAACCCGCAGCTCCTCGATCATCCAGCGCACCCGGACGACCGGGTCGTCCGGCGCCCCGGTCGGCGGGACCTGCCGCCGCAGCTGCTCGTACTCGGCCGTCACCGCGGCCACCTGCTGCATCCACAGCTCGTCGCGCGCCGCGTTCGCCGGCAGCTTCTCGAGCCGGTGCGCCATCGCCGTGAGGTACCGGACGACGTCGGGCAGGCGCCGGCGACCGGTCGCGGCCACGAAGCCGCGGTGCAGCAGCCCGGTCATCTGGCGCCGGAGGTCGGCGACCGCCGCGTCGGGCACCCGGCGGCCCGGTGCCGCACCGATCGCCACCGCCACCTCGCGCGCCCGGGTCAGCACGGCCTCGACCCGGCCGACGACGTCGACGGTGAGCGGCTGCAGCTGCGCCCTGGCCGTGGTCACCAGTGCCGCGAAGGCCTCCGGTTCCCGCGGAGGGCCGCCCGCCGCGGCGATCAGCTCGTCGGCGGCCGCGTCGACGCAGTCGGCCACGAGGTCGGGGATCTCGCCGTCCGGGTTGAACTGCAGGGCCAGCCGGGTGGCGGGCCGCAGCCCCTTCACCACCTGCTTGACCGGCGAGCCCGCCACCAGGACCAGCAGCCGGCGGGCGCCACGCCAGGTCAGCCGGCTCGCCTCCGCCTCGGTGGGGACCACCCGGACGCCGACCGTCGTCCCCTCGTCCACCAGCGCGGGATAGGCGGTGACGACGTGGTCGCCGCGGCGCACCTCCACGGTGCGCGGCAGCTCACCGAACTGCCACGACGTGCAGCCGGTCCGCTCGAGGTCCGACGCCGCCCGCGCCAGGCTGGCCCGGGCCTGCGGCGCCACCTGGGCCTTGAGCGCCGCGAGGTCCTTGCCGGTCGCCAGCGGCCGCTGCTGGTCGTCGAGCACGCGGAAGGTGGCACGCAGGTGATCGGGCACCTGGTCCGGCTGCCAGGCGTCCGGCGGGATCACCACACCGGCCGTCCGTCGCAGTTCCCGCTCCAGGGCCGGCAACAGGGGCTCGCCGGGGTCGATCCGGGGCAGGACGGCGCGGACCCGGTCGGGGATCGGGACCAGCGCCCGGCGCTGCGGCTTGGGCAGCGTGCGCAGCAACGCCGTCACCAGCTCCTCGCGCAGCCCCGGCACGGTGAACGCCAGCGATTCGCCCGACGTGCGCTGCGCCACCGAGTCCAGCACGCCCAGCGGCACGTCGACGGTCACGCCGTCCTCGGCGCTGCCGGGGGCGAAGGCGTACGAGAGCGGCAGGGCGAGGCCCTGGGTCAGGCGCACCTCGTCGGGATAGTCCTCCGGCCGGACCTGCGCCGCCGCGGCGGCGTTGGTGAGCATCTCCGGCGTGAAGGTCAGCAGGTCCGGCTGTTCGTGGCGGGCGCGCTTCCACCAGCGGTCGAAGTGCCGGGTGGAGACGACGTCGGCGGGGATGCGGGCGTCGTACAGCTCGAACAGCGTCTCGTCGTCGACGCCGATGTCGCGCCGGCGGGCCCGCTCCTCCAGCTCCGCGACCCGCTCGATCGCGCGCTGGTTCTCCGCCCAGAAGCGGTGGTGGGTGGTCCACTCCCCCTGGACCAGGGCGTGCCGGATGAACAGCTCGCGGGAGACGACCGGGTCGATGGAGCCGTACTGGACGCGCCGGCCCACGACCAGCGGGAGCCCGTAGAGGGTCACCCGCTCGGTGGCGACGACCGAGCCCCGCTTGGCGTCCCAGCGCGGCTCGGAGTACTGGCGCTTGACCAGGTGGTCGGCGAGCTTCTCGACGGTCTCGGGGTCGATGCGGGCCACCGTGCGGGCGAACAGCCGGCTGGTCTCGACCAGTTCGGCGGCGACGACCCAGCGGGGCGGCTTCTTCGCCAGCGGGGTGCCCGGCGCGATCACGAACCGGGTGTTCCGGGTGCCCAGGTACTCGCGACCGGGGCGCTTGTCACGCTCTGCTTCCTGCCCGCCCCGCCGCCCCTGGCCGTGCTCGACCTGCAGCCCCACCTGGCTGAGCAGCCCGGCGAGCAGGGACGCGTGGATGCCCCGCTCGTCGGGCTCGCCGGCCGGCTCGCCGACCGCCATGCCCAGCCGCCGCGCGGTGCCGCGCAGCTGGCCGTGCAGGTCCTGCCACTCGCGGATGCGGAGATAGTGCAGGAACTCCCGCTTCACGGTCCGGCGGAACTGGTTGCCGGACAGCGCGTCCTGCTGCTCGCCGAGGTAGCGCCACAGGTTGAGCAGGGCCAGGAAGTCGGAGTTCTCGTCGGCGAACCGGGCGTGCATCTGGTCGGCGGCCTGCTGGTGCTCGGCGGGCCGCTCGCGCGGGTCCTGGATGGTCAGGCCGGCGGCGATGACCAGCACCTCGTCGAGGACGCCGCGCCGGTCGGCCTCCACCACCATGCGGGCCATGCGGGGGTCCAGCGGCAGCGCGGCCAGGGCGCGGCCGGTCGGGGTGAGCCTGCCGTGCTCGTCGAGGGCGTGCAGCTCCTCCAGCAGCGCCAGCCCGTCGGCGACGGAGCGGCGGTCGGGCGGGTCGATGAACGGGAACTCGGCGACCTCCCCGAGGTCCAGCGCGGCCATCTGGAGCAGCACGGACGCCAGGTTGGTGCGCAGGATCTCGGGATCGGTGAACTCGGGGCGGGCGAGGAAGTCGTCCTCGCTGTAGAGCCGGATCGCGACGCCCGGGCCGAGCCGCCCGCACCGTCCCGAGCGCTGGCGGGCCGACGCCTGGCTGACCGGCTCGATGGGCAGCCGCTGGACCTTCGTGCGATGGCTGTACCGGGAGATGCGCGCGGTGCCCGGGTCGATCACGTAGCGGATGCCCGGAACCGTCAGTGACGTCTCGGCGACGTTGGTCGAGAGCACGACCCGCCGGCCGGTGTGCGGCTGGAACACCCGGTGCTGCTCGGCGGCCGAGAGCCGGCTGTAGAGCGGCACCACCTCGGTGTTCGGCAGGGCGCGGTCGGCCAGCGCGTCGGCGGTGTCGCGGATCTCCCGCTCGCCGGCGAGGAAGACCAGGATGTCGCCCGGCCCCTCGGCGACCAGCTCGTCGACCGCGTCGAGGATCGCGCTCACCTGGTCGCGGTCCGGATCGGCGTCCGGATCGTCCGGGTCCACCACGGGGCGGTAGCGGACCTCGACCGGGTAGGTGCGGCCACTGACCTCCACCACCGGCGCATCACCGAAGTGCTTCGCGACCCGCTCGACGTCGATCGTCGCGGAGGTGATGACGACCTTCAGGTCGGGCCGCTTCGGCAGCAGCTGGGCGAGGTAGCCCAGCAGGAAGTCGATGTTGAGGCTCCGCTCGTGCGCCTCGTCGATGATGATCGTGTCGTACTGGCGCAGCAGCCGGTCGTGCCCGATCTCGGCCAGCAGCACGCCGTCGGTCATCAGCTTCACCAGCGTCGAGTCCGACACCTGGTCGGCGAAGCGCATCTTGAAGCCGACGACCTCGCCGAGGGGCGTGCCGAGCTCCTCGGCGATCCGCTCGGCCACGCTGCGTGCCGCGATCCGCCGCGGCTGGGTGTGCCCGATCCGGCCCCGCACGCCACGGCCGAGCTCGAGGGCGATCTTGGGCAGCTGGGTGGTCTTCCCCGACCCGGTCTCGCCGGCGACGACCACGACCTGGGCGTCCCGGAGCGCAGCGGCGATGTCCTCGCGCCGGGCGCTGACCGGCAGCTCCTCGGGGTAGCCGATCGCCGGCACGGCGGCCCGCCGCCGTGCGATCCGCTCCTCGGCCGCCGCGACGTCGGCGGCGATGCGCTCCCGCTGCCGGTCGCGCGCCCCCTGGTCCTTCGTCCGGCGCAGCCCGTCCAGCCGGCGGCGCAGCCGGTGCTCGTCGGCGAGGGTCAGGCCGGCGAGGCGCTCCCGGAGATCGTCGCGCGGCGCCCGCTGCTCGGGGTGCACATGGCTCACGGGGGCGCTCGCGTTCCTCTCGGCCGGGACGGGGTACCGGGGCGCCGCCCCGGGGACGGGCGGGCCGCCGTCCAGGATCCCACTGCCCGACCGCCCGGCGCGGCGGTGGTGGGACAGGTCACTGCGCGTGCGGACCGCAACTCGTTGCATGCACCGAACAACGGGTTGTACGTTACATCCAATCTCCTCGTTCCTGGAGGCCCATGTCTTCCCCCGCGCGCCCCGGAGCGGCCACCACCCCCACGGGCGGCCGTCCGCAGGTGGAACTGCTCTCCGAGCAGCTGCCCCGGTTCATGCGACTGGTCCAGGCCCTGAAGAACCAGGCCTCCGGCCCGGAGAACCGCGACCGCGCAGCGCTCGTCCTGCTCTTTCCCCTGGTGCGCCTCGGAGCCCTCCGCCAGGGAGCCCTGGCGGAGCTGGTGCACGCCGACCCCTCCACGATCAGCCGGCACGTGGCGGCACTGGTGGAGCAGGGGCTGGTGCGCCGGGTCGCCGACGAGAGCGACGGCCGGGCCAGCCTGCTCGTCGTCACCGATGCCGGACGCGCCGCCCTGGAAGCGCTGCACAGCGAGCGGACGGCCCACCTGGCGCGGGTGACCGCGCACTGGGACGAGGCCGACCTCGCCGCCCTGACCACTCTGTTCGGCCGCCTGCTCGACGACATCGCGGCCGACCTGCCCGGAGCCGCCGAGAACGCCGCCGCCTCCACCCCGAGCACCGATCCAGCCGGAGAGGCCCGATGAGCCAGACCACCCGCAACGCCGCGGCGGCGCGCCGCAGCGCCCGCGCGGCCGCCGCCGCACCCGATTCCGGCGGGACCTTCAGCCACCGGCAGATCGTCACCATCCTGGTCGGCCTGATGGTCGCGATGTTCCTGGCGGCCCTGGACCAGACCGTCGTGGCCACCGCGATCCGCACGATCGCCGACGACCTGCAGGGCTACGACCTGCAGGCCTGGGCGACGACGGCCTTCCTCATCACCTCGACCATCGCCACGCCGCTCTACGGCAAGCTCTCCGACATCTACGGCCGGCGGCCGTTCTACCTGTTCGCCATCACGATCTTCGTGGTCGGCTCGGCGCTGTGCGGCATCGCCGACACGATGTACCAGCTCGCCGCCTACCGGGCGGTCCAGGGCATCGGCGCCGGTGGCCTGATGTCCCTGGCGCTGGCGATCATCGGCGACATCGTCCCGCCCCGGGAGCGGTCGCGGTACCAGGGCTACTTCATGGCCGTCTTCGGCACCTCGAGCGTGCTCGGCCCGGTCATCGGCGGCTTCTTCGCCGGCCACGACTCGATCCTCGGCGTCGACGGCTGGCGCTGGATCTTCTGGATCAACGTGCCGCTCGGCGTGCTGGCCTTCGCCGCCGTGTGGCGGGTGCTCCACCTCCCGCACGAGCGCCGTGAGCACCGGATCGACTGGCCCGGCGCCCTGGCGCTGGTCACCTTCCTCGTCCCCCTGCTGATCGTCGCCGAGCAGGGCCGCACCTGGGGCTGGACCTCCTCGGCGGCCGTCACCTGCTACGTGATCGGCGCCGTCGGCTTCGTGCTGTTCCTCCTGGCCGAGCGCGCGTACGGGGACGACGCCCTGCTGCCCCTGCGGCTGTTCGGCAACCGCAGCTTCGCGGTGAGCGGTGTGGGCAGCGTGGTCATGGGTGCCGGGATGTTCGGCGGCCTGCTGCTGCTGCCGCAGTACCTGCAGATCGTGCAGGGTTCCAGCGCCACGGTGGCGGGGCTGCAGATGATCCCCCTCGTCGGCGGGATCATGGTCGGCGCGATGAGCTCCGGCATCGCCATCTCCAGGACCGGCAAGTACAAGGTCTTCCCGCTCGTCGGCATCGCCCTCATGGTGACCGCGCTGCTGGCGATGTCCTTCCTCGTGGAGGCCGACACCTCCATCTGGTCCCTGGTCCCGTTCATGGTGCTGCTGGGCCTGGGGCTGGGCTTCAACTTCCAGCCGGTCATCCTCGCCGTCCAGAACGCCGTCTCCCCCCGGGAGATGGGCGTGGCCACCTCCTCGGTCACGTTCTTCCGCCAGATGGGCGGCACGATCGGGACGGCGGCCTTCCTGTCGATCCTGTTCACCCGGCTGCCCCGGGACATCGACGCCGCCGTGCAGGACACCGTGCGGGCCAACCCGGAGCTGGCCCCGCAGTTCCAGCAGCTGGACGCCGGCGGCGGAGCAGCGCTGGACGACACCTCCTTCATCCAGGACCTCCCGGCCGCCCTGGCCCAGCCCTTCAAGGTCGGCTTCTCGAACTCGATCGACCTGGTGTTCCTCATCGCCGCCTGCGTCGTGGCGGTCGGGTTCTTCGTGTTCCTCTTCCTGCCCCAGCTGGCGCTGAGCACCAAGTCGGGCATCCAGGCCCGCCAGGGCGAGGCGGCCGGCACGGCGACCAGCGACCCCGGAGATCCCGCGGAGGAGGCGACCGAGGCCGTGGGCGCGGCCGCGCCGACGTCGGTCCCGCCGCCGGTGGGCCAGCCCGGCGACAACCCCCGCGCCCCACGCTGAGCCTCCGGACGCACCGCCACGACGCCGCTGCACGGTGCGTGGCGGTGCGCGGGCCGGAGGCCTCCCGCCGCCACGCACGGCCGGGCTCAGCGCCGGTCGGGAACGGCTCCTGGTCGCGGTGGTCGTCCGGAGGACGACGGTGTCACGGTGTCAGGGCAGAAAGACCGCGCGCACGCAGCCGTCCTCCTTCTCCTTGAACAGCCGGTAGCCCTCCGGCGCCTCGGTCAGCGGCATGACGTGGGTGGCCAGGTGCTCGGTGACCAGCTCCCCGGCCTCCATCCGGCGCAGCAGCTCCGGGATGTAGCGCTGGGCGTGGACCTGGGCGCCGCGGATCGTGAGGCCCTTGTTCATGGCCGCGCCCAGCGGGAACTTGTCCACCATCGCGGCGAAGACCCCCAGGGTGAACACCGTGCCGCCCTTGCGGCAGGCCATGATCGCCTCGCGCACCGCGGTCGGCCGGTCGGTCTGCAGCCGCAGCTGCTGCTTGACCTGGTCGTAGATGCCGGGCGCACCGGGGGCGTGCGCCTCCATGCCCACGGCCTCGATGCAGACGTCCGGGCCTCGCCCGCCGGTGCGCTCGCGCAGCTCCGCGACGACGTCGGTGGTCGTGTAGTCCACGGCCTCGGCGCCCACGTGGTCGCGCACCTGCGCGAGCCGCTCGGGGATCCGGTCGATCACCACGACCTGCTCGGCACCCAGCAGCATCGCCGCGCGGGCGGCCATCTGACCGACGCCGCCGGCCCCCCAGACCGCGACGACGTCACCGGGCTTCGTCCCGGCCAGGTCGGCGCCCATCCAGCCGGTCGATGCGGCGTCGGAGGCGAACAGCGCCCGGGTGTCGGAGAGCCCGTCGGGGACGACGAAGGTGCCGACGTCGGCGTAGGGCACCCGCATGAACTCCGCGTGGCTGCCGGCGTACCCGCCCATCGCGTGCGAGTAGCCGAAGCACCCGCCAGGGCTCTGGCCCCACAGCCCCTCGGTGATCCCCGGGTTCGCGTTGCCGTTGTCGCAGAGCGAGTACAGCTCCTGCTTGCAGTACCAGCAGCTGCCGCAGGCCGCGAACGGCGCGACGACGACGCGGTCGCCGACCTTGCGGTTCCGGACCTCCTTGCCGACCTCGACGACCTCGCCGATGAACTCGTGGCCCAGCACGTCACCGGCGCGCATGAACGGGATGTAGCCGCCGATCAGGTGCAGGTCGGAGCCGCAGGTGACCGACTGGCTGATCTTCAGGATCACGTCGTGGTCGTTGAGGAGCTGCGGCTCGGGGACGTCCTCCACCGACACCTCGTTGACCCCGGTCCACGTCGCGGCCTTCACAGCACACCCTCCTTCGCAGCCGATCCCGTCATGCCCTCCAGGGCCGCGCCCTGGGGGGTCGGCTTGCGGAAGCCGTGCGGCTGCGGGTCCACGCGCAGCACCTCACCGGTCTCCAGCCGCTGCTTCGCCTCGCGCAGCGCGGCGCGCAGCTCGCCGATCTCGTCGTCGGTCGGCGTCTCCTTGAAGCGGGCCGCGAGCTCGGTCCCCCTGTCCCCGGGGGCTGCGGCGATGCGCACCTCGACCCGGTCGCCGAAGCGGTCCAGCGGGGGCGGCGGCGACGCTGGCGAACCGACCTGGTCAGGCGCCTTCAGCACGGTGACCGCCCGCCAGCGGCGGGCGGCGGTCGCCGGGTCGTCGGTCACCGACGCCTGCCCCACGCCCGGGATGCGGACGTGCTGCAGGGTGCTCAGCAGCGCGCCTCCGGCGCGGCTGACGATGGCGGGTAGCTCCATGGCTCCTCCTCGGTCGACGACGGTCCCGACCTACCCGCACATGCCGCCGGGGCAACCGGCCTAGTGTGAGGTGGTTCGCACCGCCCCGGAGACCCGCGCCCTGGAGACCTCGTGCCGTCGTCGCTGATCCTGTCCCGCCGTGACCTGGACTTCCTGCTGAACGAGTGGCTCGACGTCGAGTCGCTCACCAAGCGGTCACGCTTCACCGAGCACTCGCGAGAGACCTTCGACGCGGTGCTCGACCTGGCCGAGCAGATCGCCACCGAGCACTTCGCCCCGCACAACCGCAAGGCCGACGAGAACGAGCCGCGGTTCGTCGACGGCAAGGTCGAGCTGATCCCGGAGGTCGCCGAAGCGCTCGAGGTCTTCGCCGAGGCCGGGCTGATGGCCGGCGAGTTCGACGAGGAGTTCGGCGGCATGCAGCTGCCGCACGTGGTCGGGCAGGCCGTCTTCGCGTGGTTCAAGGCGGCCAACGTGGGCACGTCGGCCTACCCGTTCCTCACGATGGGCAACGCGCGCCTGCTGCTGGCCCACGGCAGCCGGGAGCAGATCGACACCTACGTGGCCCCGGAGATCGAGGGCCGCTGGTTCGGCACCATGGCGCTGTCCGAGCCGCAGGCCGGCTCCTCGCTGGCCGACATCACCACCCGGGCGGTGCCGCAGGACGACGGCACCTACCGGCTCACCGGCAACAAGATGTGGATCTCCGGTGGCGACCACGAGCTCACCGAGAACATCGTCCACCTGGTGCTGGCCAAGATCCCCGGCGGCCCGCCCGGGGTGAAGGGCATCTCGCTGTTCATCGTCCCGAAGTTCCTGGTGAACGAGGACGGCTCGCTGGGCGAGCGCAACGACGTCGTCCTGGCCGGGCTCAACCACAAGATGGGCTACCGGGGGACGACGAACACGCTGCTCAACTTCGGCGAGGGCGTGCACAGGCCGGGCGGGCAGCCCGGCGCCGTCGGCTACCTGGTAGGTGAGCCGCACAAGGGCCTCACCTACATGTTCCACATGATGAACGAGGCCCGGATCGGCGTCGGGATGGGCGCGACCGTGCTCGGCTACACCGGTTACCTGCACGCGCTCGAGTACGCGCGCACCCGCACGCAGGGGCGGCCGGCGGGCGCGAAGGACCCGGCCTCGCCGATGGTGCCGATCATCGAGCACGCCGACGTCCGCCGGATGCTGCTGGCCGCGAAGTCCTACGCCGAGGGCGGCCTGGCCCTGGGCCTGTACTGCGCGCGCCTGGTCGACGAGGAGCAGACCGCGGAGACCCAGGAGGAGCGGGAACGAGCGCACCTCTTGCTCGACATGCTCACCCCGGTCGCCAAGGCGTGGCCCTCGCAGTGGGGGCTGGCCGCCAACGACCTGGCCATCCAGGTGCACGGCGGCTACGGGTACACGCGGGACTACCCGGTGGAGCAGTTCTACCGGGACAACCGGCTCAACCCGATCCACGAGGGCACCCAGGGCATCCAGTCCCTCGACCTGCTCGGCCGCAAGGTCGTCATGCAGGGCGGGGCGGGGCTCGCCCTGCTGGGCGAGACGATCGCCGCGACCACCGCCCGCGCCGCCGGCACGCAGTGGGCCGGCTTCGCCGCGGACCTGGACGCCGCGGTCGCCCGGATGGGAGCGGTCACCGCCACCCTCTGGGGCACCGGCGACCCCGACCTGGCCCTGGCCAACTCCCACGTCTACCTGGAGGCGGCGGGCCACATCGTGGTCGCGTGGCTGTGGCTGGAGCAGGCGCTGGCCGCCGAGGCCGGCACCACCGACTTCCACGAGGGCAAGCGCGCCGCGGCCCGCTACTTCTGGCGCTGGGAGCTGCCCCGCACCCGGGGCTGGTTCGACCTGCTGGAGTCGCTGGACCGCACGGTGCTGGACGCCCGCGACGCCTGGTTCTGAGACGCGACGACGGCGCCCCGCCGCTCCGGGTGGAGCGGCGGGGCGCCGTCGTTCGCTGTGCTGCGGGGGTCAGGCTCGTGCGGCCCCCACGGGCTCGGAGCCGGAGCGCCGGGCGTTCGCGGCACCGCGGGCCGCCCGCTGCTCCTGCTCGTACCGGGCGGTGGACTGGGTGCCCATCGCGATGACCAGGGCCGTCAGGACGAAGAACCCCAGCAGGGTCACGGCCGGCCACAACATCATCAGATCGCTCTCCTCGCAGAACTCGCGGATGCCACCACCGGGTCAGGGACGGCGGCACGTCGTCGGGGCTCACTGTCCCCCGCTCGAACCCGTCTCAATCGTCGGTTCCGGGAGTTCACCTGGCCGGGTGTGATCCGATGCACAACCGTTACGCGCGCCGAGCGGGGAACCGCGGCGTGGTTGCATCACAGCGTGTCCGAACCCACAGCAGCTCCGGCGGCCGGCACCGGTTCCGGGACCCGTCCCGTGGCGTTGGTCGTGGCCCTCTCCCTGGGCGTCACCACGCTGTCGCTGCTGCAGAGCCTGGTCGTGCCGGCGCTGGGACGGATCGAGGAGCAGCTCGGGGTCTCACCCGGGGCCGCCGGCTGGGTGCTCACCGCCAACCTGCTCGCCGCCGCCGTCCTGACCCCGGTGCTCGGCCGACTCGGCGACCTGAAGGGCGAGCGCCCCGTCATCCTCGGCATCCTGGTCGCGGTCGTGCTGGGCACCCTGCTGATCGTCCTGACGGAGTCCCTGCCGCTGCTGCTGGCCGGCCGGGTCCTGCAGGGGGCGTCCTACGGCCTCTTCCCCCTGTCGATCAGCGTCCTGCGACGGGAACTCCCCGAGGCGCGGCTGAGCGTGGCGATGTCGGTGGTCAGCAGCACGCTCGCGGTGGGCGGCGTCGTCGGCCTGGTCGCCACCGGGCTGATCACCGGCGACGACGGCGACTACCGGCACGCCTTCTGGCTGGGGCTGGGCATCGCCCTCGTCGCCCTGCTGCTCGCCGCCTGGCTGCTCCCCCGCCGCCCGGTCTCGGCGAGCGGCCGGGTCGACTGGTGGGGCGCCCTGGTGCTGGGCTTGGGCCTGGTGCTCCTTCTCCTGCCCCTCTCCCAGGGACACACCTGGGGTTGGGCCTCACCGGGCACGCTCGGCTGCCTCGCCGGCTCGGGCGTCGTCCTGACCGCGTGGGTGGCGCTGCAGCGGGGCACCGCCGAACCGCTGGTGCGCCCGTCCATGCTCGCCGACCGGCGCACCCTCGTCCCGAACGTGGCCGGCCTCATGAGCGGGATCGCGCTGTTCGCCTCCTTCCTCGCCGTCCTGCAGTACGTGCAGGCCGACCCGGAGGTCACCGGGTACGGCTTCGACGCGAGCGTGCTGGAGGCAGCAGTGGTCTACCTGCTGCCCGGCGGGGTGGTCGGCATCCTGCTCGCGCCCTTCGCGGGCCGGGTCGTCCACCGCCTGGGCGGCCTGCCCACCCTGACCGCGGGCGCCTCGTGCGGGGTCGCCGGCTTCGCCCTGCTCGCCGGGGCACGCGGCGAACCGTGGCTGGTGATCGTCGCCGGCCTGCTCACCCAGGTCTCGGTCACCGTGGCCTACGCGGCGCTGCCCGCGCTCGTCGTCGACGCGGTCCGGGAGGAGGAGACCGGGGTGGCGAACGCAGTGAACTCGATCGCCCGCTCGGTCGGGCAGGCGCTGGGCAGCACGCTCGCCGTCACGCTGATCGCGGGCAGCATCGACGCCGCCACCGGGTTGCCGCGGGCCATCGCCTTCACGCTGGTCGCGCTCATCGGCGTCGGCGCCTCGGTCGTGGTCGTGCTCGTCGCGCTGCTCGGCATGCTCGCCGACCGCCGCGGCGGGCGAGGCCGCCGCGATCCGCTGGCGGAGGTGGAACAGGCCACCGCCGGGGCAGGCGAGTGGTCACCGGTGTCCGGGGTGCGCTGACCGGGGCACGGGCGCCGGTGAGAGGTGTGGCCGGACCGTTACCGGCGCGTCCGGCATGGAACGAGTTCGTCCGGGGCATCGACAGGCGCGACCGCCCGCGTCCCAGGAGGACTTCTTCATGGCCCGACCCACCGGCTCGTCCAGCCGCACCAAGGCTGAGACGCGCTTCACCGACAACCGCGCCGGCGGCGATCCCGCGCCGCAGGACGACAACATCAGCGGCACGCGGGCCGATTACGCGCCCACCGGCGCCGATCCGAAGCCCACGACGGGCGGCACGCTCAAGCGCGCGGCCAAGGAGTTCAGCGAGGACAACCTCACCGACTGGGCCGCCGCGCTGACCTACTACGGGGTGCTGGCGCTGTTCCCCGCGCTCGCCGCCCTGGCCGCCGTCGTGGGTCTGTTCACCAGCCCGCAGCAGCTCACCGACGCGTTGACGCAGGTCGTCCCGCAGTCCGCGGCCGAGACCATCAGACCGGCCATCGAGGACATCGCCGGCAACACCGCGCCCCTGGGCTTCGCTCTCGTCCTCGGTCTCCTCGGTTCGCTGTGGACGGCCTCCGGTTACGTCGGCGCCTTCACCCGCGCGGCGAACGTCGTCTACGAGACGCGCGAGGGGCGCAAGGTCTGGAAGCTCAAGCCGCTGCAGATCCTGATCACCCTGGTCGGCATCCTGTTCGCGGCGCTGCTCGTCGCCATGCTGGTGCTCAGCGGCCCGGTGGTCGACGCGGTCGGCCAGGCGATCGGCCTGGGTGACACCGTCCTGACCGTCTGGAGCTGGGCCAAGTGGCCGGTCATGCTGGTGATCCTGGCGCTGATGATCGCGGTGCTCTACTACTCGACGCCGAACGCCAAGCTGCGCGGCTTCAAGTTCATCAGCCCCGGGGCCGGCGTCGCCATCCTGGTGGCGGTCGTCGCGTCGGCCGCGTTCGCCTTCTACGTGGCGAACTTCGGCAGCTACAACGCCACCTACGGGGCGCTCGCGGGCGTCGTCATCTTCCTGATCTGGTTCTGGCTGATCAACGTCTCGCTGCTCTTCGGCATCGAGCTCGACGCCGAGATGGAGCGCACCAAGGAGCTGAAGGAGGGCGTGCCGCGGGCGGAGAAGGAGATCCAGCTCGACGCCCGGGACGAGCCCGACGACAAGCAGACGACCTGACCGAACTGCCCGAGTACGACGAACTCGTGGTCATCGACCGCTGATGACCACGAGTTCGTCGCATCCGGCGACGTAGGCGCAGCACGCACTGCGGCTGACGGCCCCCTCCCGCTGCGGGAGGGGGCCGTCGACGTTCCCTCGGGCGAGGCCGGGGCCGCCCGGGCTGCGGCGCGCGGCTCAGCGGCTGGTCGGCGGCCCGTCGCCGCGCCGGGCCAGGGGCACCCGCTCCACCACGCCGGCGACGGCGGCCAGGCCCTGGCTCACCGCCCGCCCGGCGGGGGCGAACCGGTCCGGCACACGGCGCACCCCGGCGTCGACGACGTCGCGGGTGCGGTCGATCAGCGACAGCGGCAGCCCGGACAGCGCGTTGCCCGGAGGGCGACGGGAGACGGTGGGGTGCGGGCGGGTGGGCGAGATCCGCCGCATCACCGCCCAGCGCCGGCCCAGGGCGCGGAGCTCCTCGGGGCTGAGCGCCTCCTGGAGCCGCGGGAACATCACGTCCTCCTCGTCGCGCACGTCCTCGCGGAGCACCTCCACCAGCCGCCGCAGCCGCGCCGGGCGCTCGGGGTGGTCCAGGCCGTCGCGCTCCAGCGCGCTGACCAGCTCGTTGACCTCCTGGTGCTCCTCCTCCACCTGCCGCGTGAGGGCATCGCCGTCGGGCAGCGCCCGGCGGATCACCGGCCAGAGGACGGTCTCCTCCGCGAAGGCGTGGCTGAACACCAGCCGGTCGATGCGGGTGAGCACCTCCTCCTGGGCGGCGCCGGTCGTGCCGTCGAGCTCGTGCAGCAGCCGGTCGAGCTCCGCGTGGTCGCGGCGCTGGCGGACGAGCACGCTGCCCGGCCCGCCCAGCTCCTCGACGGTCTGGTCGGCGATGGAACGCATCAGGAACTCCTCCGGTCGGTCGGTCACCTGGTGTCCTGCCCCCGGCGGGCCCGCGGCACGCCTGGTTGCCACCACGACCCCCGGGTAGGTGCGGACCACCGTTCCCCGATCCAGGAGGCCCGAGCCCCCATGAGCAGCGAACCGTCGACGATCACCTCCGACTTCTACGACCTCGAGGCGCTGCTCGACGACGACGACCGGGCGCTGCTGCACCGGGTTCGCACCTTCATGGACGAGCAGGTGACGCCGGTCATCAACGAGTACTGGACCCGCGCGGAGTTCCCCCGTCAGCTCATCCCCGCCATGGCCGAGCTGGGCATCGCCGGCGTCTCGCTCCAGGGCTACGGCTGCCCGGGGCGCTCATCCCTGCTCGACGGCATGATCGCGATGGAGCTCTCCAAGGGCGACCCCTCCATCTCGACGTTCATGGGCGTGCACGGCGGCCTGGCCATGGGCTCGATCTACCTCTGCGGCTCAGAGGAGCAGAAGGAGCGCTGGCTCCCGGCGATGGCCCGCATGGAGCTCATCGGCGCGTTCGGGCTGACCGAGCCCGACCACGGCTCCGACGTCGCCCGCGGCCTGCAGACGACGTGCCGCCGGGACGGCGACGAGTGGGTGCTCGACGGCGAGAAGAAGTGGATCGGCAACGCCAGCTTCGCCGACCTGGTCATCATCTGGGCGCGCGACGTGGACACCGAACGCGTGCTGGGCTTCGTCGTCGAGCAGGGGACGCCAGGCTTCACCGCCGTCGACCTCCAGGACAAGATCGCGCTCCGCGCCGTGCAGAACGCGCACATCACCCTGGACGGTGTGCGGGTGCCGGAGGAGAACCGGCTACAGGAGGCGCACAGCTTCCGGGAGACGGCGAACGTGCTGCGCACCACCCGGGCCGGGGTCGCCTGGTCGGCGGTCGGGTGCTCGCGCGGCGCCTACGAGCACGCGCTGCGCTACGCGCTGGAGCGCGAGCAGTTCGGGCAGCCCATCGTGGAGTTCCAGCTCGTGCAGGACCTGCTGGTGCGGATGCTCGGCAACATCACCGCCTCGGGGGCGATGTGCGCCCGGCTGTCCCAGCTGCAGATGGCGGGCACCATGACCGACGAGCACGCGTCGCTGGCCAAGGCCTTCTGCACGATGCGCATGCGCGAGACCGTCGGCTGGGCCCGCGAGCTCATGGGCGGGAACGGGATCCTGCTGGAGAACCACGTCGGCCGGTACGTCGCCGACGCCGAGGCGATCTACTCCTACGAGGGCACCCGCGAGGTGAACACGCTCATCGTCGGCCGCGGCGTCACGGGGGCCAGCGCGATCGTCTGACGGGCAGCGCGCACGGCCTGCCGGGTACCGAGGGCTGTGGTTGAGTGGTCGGGGTCACACACTGCCCCTCCCAGGGGCCGGCGACGTCGCCGGCCCGGGGAAGCGCACGAAGGGAACCGCCATGGCGCAGCCCGCGACCGAACCGGACCGGACGGCCTCCACACCCACCGCCGGCCGCCCCGAGAGCGATCTCCCCGCCGGGACCCCCGAGCAGGCCGCCGAGGCCGCGACGGGCCTGGACATGGTCCTGGTCGATGCCGCTCGCGGGCCGCTGCGCCGGCTGGTCCCGCCGGCCGGCACCGCGCTGCGCTTCGGCTCGGCGCTGGCCCGCAAGCCGGACGTGGTGGCCCGCCGCGGCGGGGAACTGGCCCGTGAGCTCGGCAAGGTCGTGCTCGGCCGCTCGGAGCTCGCGCCCGGGAAGAAGGACAAGCGGTTCGCCGACCCCGCGTGGAGCGGCAACCCGCTGCTCCGGCGGGCCATGCAGGCGCACCTGGCGACGGCGCGGGTGGCCTGGGAGCTGATCGAGGACGCCGGCCTCGACTGGCAGGACGACGAACGGATCCGGTTCACCGCCACGAACCTGGTCGACGCGCTGGCCCCCAGCAACGTGCCGGTGCTCAACCCGCTGGCCCTCAAGGCGGTCATCGACACCGGCGGCAAGAACGCCGTCGAGGGCGTGCGGCGGATGGTCAAGGACCTGGCGAACCCGCCCCGGGTGCCGTCGATGGTCGAGCCCGACGCCTTCACCGTCGGGGAGGACCTCGCGGTGACGCCGGGGGCCGTGGTGTTCCGCACCGATGTCTTCGAGCTGATCCAGTACCGGCCGACGACGGAGCGGGTGCGCGCGGTGCCGCTGGTGATCGTCCCGCCGACGATCAACAAGTACTACATCACCGACCTGGCACCGGGCCGCAGCATCGTGGAGCACTACGTGGCCAGCGGTCAGCAGGTCTTCATGATCTCGTGGCGCAACCCCGACGAGCGGCACGCCGACTGGGGCCTGGACGCCTACGGGCAGGCGGTCCTCGACGCGATGGACGCCGTGGAGCGGGTCACCGGGCAGGAGCAGGTGAGCGTCCAGGCGTTCTGCTCCGGCGGCATCATCACCGCGATGGTGCTGGCGCACCTGGCCGCGACCGGCCGGCAGGACCGGGTGCGCGCGGCCAGCTACGCCGTCACCGTCCTCGACTGGGCCCGCGCCGGCACCATCTCCGCCCTCATGGACGAGGACGAGGTGCAGGCCGCCACCGAACGCTCCCGGAAGAAGGGCTACCTCGACGGCGCCCAGCTGGCGGAGGTGTTCGCCTGGCTGCGACCCAACGACCTGATCTGGAACTACTGGGTCAACAACTACCTGCAGGGCAAGCCGCCGCCGAACTTCGACATCCTGTTCTGGAACGCCGACACGACCCGGATGAGCGCGGCCCTGCACCGCGACTTCATCGAGGTGGCACTGGGCAACGCGCTGACCGAGCCCGGCCGGGCCACCATGCTCGGCTCGCCGGTGGACCTGTCGGCGGTCACCGTCGACTCCTACGTCACCGCGGGGATCGCCGACCACCTGTGCCCGTGGCAGGCCTGCTACCGGACCACCCAGCTGCTCGGCGGGGAGAGCCGGTTCATCCTCTCCACCAGCGGCCACATCGCCTCCCTGGTGAACCCGCCGGGCAACCCGAAGTCCACCTTCCAGGTGGCGGGCGCCACGCCACCCGACCCCCAGGAGTGGCTGCGGTCGGCCGAGACGGTGCAGGGCTCCTGGTGGCCGGACTTCATGGCCTGGCTCGGCGAGCGGTCGGGCGAGGAGGTGCCGGCGCCGGCCGAGCTGGGTGGGAACGGCCTCGAGGTGCTCGCCGAGGCCCCGGGCACCTATGTCTTCGACAAGTAGCCGGGAGGTCGTCCGCAGCCTCACCGTCGGGGGCCGGACGCTCCGGACCGCCGTGCGGCCGGGTACCGACGACGCGGTGCCGCCGCTGCTGCTGATGAACGGCATCGGCGCCAGCCTGGAGGTGCTGCAGCCCTTCGTCGACGCGCTGGATCCCCGGCGCACCGTCATCCGGTTCGACGTGCCGGGCGTGGGCGGCTCACCGCCACCCGTCGTCCCCTACCTGCTCTCCACGCTGAGCCCCGTGGTCGCCGGGCTGCTGGACCGGCTGGGCCACCACCGGCCGGTGGACGTCCTCGGGCTGTCCTGGGGCGGAGGGCTGGCCCAGCACTTCGCGGTGCAGCACCGGCGCCGCTGCCGGCGGCTGGTGCTGGCCGCGACGGCGACCGGCTCCCTCATGGTGCCGGCCCGCCCCGCCGTGCTGGCCCGCATGCTGACCCCGCGGCGGCACCGCGACCCGGAGTACGCCCGCGAGATCGCCGGCCTGATCTACGGCGGGACGATGCGCACCGACCCCGAGCGGGCGGCGGCGGCGCTGCACACGCACACCCGGGTCGGCCCGAAGCGCGGCTACTACTACCAGCTCGCCTCGAGCACCGGGTGGAGCAGCCTGCCGTTCCTGCGGCTCATCCGGCAGCCGACGCTGGTGGTGGCGGGGGACGACGACCCGATCATCCCGGTCGTGAACGCCCGGGTGATGGCCCGGCTGATCCCCCGGGCGCAGCTGCACGTCTACCGCGGCGGGCACATCGCGCTGGTCACCGAGGCCGACGAGCTGGCCCCGGTGATCGAGTCGTTCCTCGACGGCTGACCGGGCGGTTCAGCCGCGGGCGGCCGCGGCGGCGACGTGCTGCTCGAAGCGGTCCATCACGTCGTCGATGAGCTGGGCGTGGGTGTAGTTCATGACGTCGTAGCCGCCCGCCCCCGCCGGGCTGCCCGGCTCGACCTGGACGTCGAGCCGGGAGGCACCCGGGTCCGACGACGGCCGGGCGCCGTCCCCGCGGCGCGGCGGGCGGCTGGGCCGGATGCGGTAGCGGAACGGCGCGCCGCCGTCGGCCTGCGCCGTGAGCTCGACGCAGGGCGCGCCGGAGTCGTCGACGGCCCAGTGCATGTCCGACTCGACCTCCCGGGCGCGCAGCTCGGCCGCGGCCTCCGCCAGAGCCGGCCGCGCCGTCTCGTGGAGGTACTGGTCGACCCGCTCACGGCCGGTGGGGACAGGTGCCCGGCGCCGTCGCAGCCGGGCGCGCCGCCGCGCGGCCGGCCGGCCGGAGGGAGCGATCCGGTGGCGGTTGACGGCGCGATCGGCCTCGCTGCGCAGCGCGCGGTGCAGCCCGACCATCACCGCCACCATCACGAAGGCGAAGGGCAGGCCCATGATGATGGTCGCGTTCTGGAGCGCGGGCACGCCGCCGACCAGCAGCATCGCAGCGGTGAGCACGCCGGTCACGACCGCCCAGACGATCCGGACGCCGGCGGCCGCGTCGTCCTGCGGCCGGCGCAGCCGCGAGGACAGGTTCGCCATCACCAGCGCGCCGGAGTCCGCGGACGTCACGTAGAACAGCAGGCCGATGAAGGTCGCGATCGAGGCGATGAACGGAAAGGCCGGGTAGTCCGCCAGGAGGGTGTAGAAGCCCCGCTCCGGGATGTTCATCGCCGTCTCGCCGAACGCCGCATCGCCCTGCCGGATGCGGTGGATGGCGCTGTTCCCGAAGATCGACACCCACATCAGGATGTAGCTGAAGGGCAGCAGCAGCGTCCCGGCCACGAACTGACGGATCGTCCGGCCCCGCGAGATGCGGGCGAGGAAGAGCCCGACGAAGGACGCCCAGGCGATCCACCACGCCCAGAAGAACAGCGTCCAGCCGTTCAGCCACTCGTCCGGCCGGTCGTAGGCGAAGGTCTCCATGGTGAGGCCGGGGAAGCTGCTCACGAAGTCCCCGACGTTCTGGACCAGCCCGTTGAGCAGGAACGCGGTGTTGCCGGTCACCAGCACGAAGCCGGCCAGCCCCAGGGCGAGGACGACGTTGAGCTGGGAGAGCCGCTTGATGCCCCGGTCGACACCGCTCACCGCGGACACCGTCGCCACGCCCACGGCCAGGGCGATCAACCCCAGCTGCGCGGCCCGGCCCTCGGGGATGCCGAACAGCACCGACAACCCGTAGTTCAGCTGCACCACACCGATGCCCAGCGACGTGGCGACGCCGAAGATCGTGCCGAGGACCGCCGCGACGTCCACGGCGTCGCCCAGCGAGCCGTGCACGCGCCGGCCGAAGATCGGGTACAGCACCGAGCGGATGGCCAGCGGCATGTTCATGCGGTAGGCGAAGTAGGCCAGCGCCATCCCCATCAGCGCGTACATGCCCCAGCCGTTGATGCCGTAGTGGAACAGCGTCCACACGGTCGCCTCGCGGGCGGCCTCCACCGTCTCGCCCTCAACCACCGGCGGGGCCAGGTACTGCGTGACCGGCTCGGCGACGGCGAAGAACATCAGGTCGGTGCCGATGCCGGCGGCGAAGAGCATCGACGCCCAGGCGAAGGTGCTGAACTGCGGGGTGGAGTGCTCGGGGCCGAGCTTGACCTTCCCGTACCGCGAGAAGGCGATGGCCAGGACGAAGACGAGCACGGCGGTGGCGAAGGCGATGTAGAACCAGCCGAACCACTCCGACGTCCAGCCGACCAGGGAGCCGATCGTCTCCGCGGCCGACGTCGGGGTCGCCGTCGCCCAGAGCGCGATCGCGAGGACGCCGGCGACCGAGCCGTAGAAGACGCGCCGTTTGATCCCGGAGCCCGCGTCGGAGGACCGGGTGCCGGGCTCGCTCATGCCCGCTTCCCCCACCCTGTCGCGAGGTGCGCTGCCGACGTCTTCGATGTGCCGCTCACCGGCCGGATGGTGGCACACCCGGCGGCGTGCGGCAGCCCGGGCCGACGGGCTCAGGTGGTGGGGGCGGCCGTCTCCTCCCGGCGCAGCAGCGCTCCGGCCTCGGCCGCGGGCAGCGGCCGGGACAGCAGGTAGCCCTGCGCCCGGTCGCACGCCTGTGCCCGGAGCCGCGCCATCTGCGCGTCCTCCTCGACCCCCTCGGCGACCACGGTGAGACCGAACGTGTGCGCCGCGCGGATCATCAGGGCGACCAGTTCGAGGTGGGCGGGCTCCCCCGACGCCACGAAGCTGCGGTCGATCTTCAGCGTGTCCACGGGCATGTTCCGCAGCTGCCCGATCGAGGTGTACCCGGTGCCGAAGTCGTCGATGGCGATGCCGACGCCCATGTCCCGCAGCTCGGTCAGGTGGTCGTACGCGGCCGGGTCGTCCACCAGCACCGTCTCGGTGACCTCGAGGACCAGCAGCCGCGCCGGCAGCCCGAAGGTGGCGAGCGCGTCCGCGACGTCGGTGACCACCCGCCGGTCGGCGAGGTGCCGGCCGGAGATGTTCACCGCGATCGTCGGCTCGGGCCGGCCCGGGGCCACCGGGAACTCCTTCCGCCACTGCGCCAGCTGACGGGTCGCCTCCTGCAGCACGAAGCGGTCGATGTCCCCGACGAGGCGGGACCGCTCGGCGACCGGGATGAACTGGTCCGGCGGGACCGGGCCGACGCCCGGCCGGTCCCAGCGGACCAGTGCCTCGTACCCGGTCAGCCGGTCGGACGCCAGGTCCATGACCGGCTGGTAGACCAGGTGCATCTCGCCGCTGGCCAGGCCGTGGCTGATGGCCGCCTCGAGCTCGGCCTGCTCGGTCAGCTGCAGCCGGAGCGTCTCGTCGAAGATCTCCGCCCGGCCCCGGCCGTGCGCCTTGGCCCGGTACGCGGCGGTGTCGGCCTCGGCGAAGAGCACGTCGGCGTCGGTGCCGCCGTCGCGGCTGATCGCCACGCCGACGCTGGCGCCGACGCCGACCGTCAGCGCCCCCACCGGGATCGGCTCGCTGACCGAGGCGATGAGCCGCTCGGCGAGGTCGATCAGGTCGTGCTCGGCGTGCACCGGCTCGACCAGGACGACGAACTCGTCGCCGCCGAGGCGGCAGACGACGTCACCCGGGCGCACGGCCGCCCGGAGCCGGCCCGCCACCGCGCGCAGCACCTCGTCGCCGGCCGCGTGGCCGTGGCCGTCGTTGACGGCCTTGAAGCCGTCCAGGTCGATGAAGAGGAGACCGGTCATCTCCCCGGACCGCCGGCCGCGGTGCAGGGCCGAGGTCACGAGGGTGAGGGCCTGCGCGCGGTTGGGCAGCTCGGTCAGCGGGTCGTGCGTGGCCTGGTGCGCGAGAGCGAACTGCAGCTCCTCGCGCTGGCGCACCGAGGTGACGATCGCCTTGACCGAGGCGTGCACGACCTCGCCGAGCGGGCCGGGCAGGGGCTCGTCGAGGAGCGCGTCGTCGAGGTCGCCGCGGGCCACGGCCTGCGCCTGGTCCTGGATCCGGCGCAGCCCGGCGACGGCCGACCCGAGCGCGGCCGAGACCGTCCGGACCTCCCGCGGCCCGGCGACCTCGACCGCCACCAGCGATCCCTCGCTGATCTCGGTCGCCTGGGCGGCGAGCAGGCGGAGCGCCCCGGTGACGCTGCGGCCGAGGACGAAGGCGCCGAGCAGCGAGGCGACGAGCAGGCCGGCTCCCATCAGCAGGACGAACTGGAGCCGGTCGCCGGCGCGCTCGAGGTCGGCGGCCACGAGCTGCCGGGCCTCGTCGACCGCCGTCCCGACCAGCTCGGCCAGCATCGTGCTGCGGTCCTGGCTCTGGAACAGCACGGTGACCAGGTCGCTGAGCGGCATGGCGGCGCCGCCGTCGTCGGTGAGTCCCTGCGCGAGCAGGCCGTCCAGCTGGGTGACGACGTCGGAGGTGCGGACCTCCTCCCAGGCATCCCGCAGGCCCTGCCCCGAGACAGTGTCCATCCGGCGCTGGGCGTCCAGGTAGTCCAGCCACTGGGTCTCCCAGGCGGTGCGGGAGCCGATCAGCTCGTCGCCGCCCTCGGCCAGCAGGGAGCCGATGAAGAGGGGCATCTGCCGGCCGGCGGCCTGCGCCAGCTGGGCCACGGTCTGGACGTCACGGATGGCCCGCAGCGTGTTCCCGGGCACGCCCTCGGAGGTCGCTGCCGCGGCGGCCGCCGCCTGCGCGTTCATGAGGTCGTTGGAGACGCGCAGGAACCGGAGGTGCAGCGCCTCGATGTCCAGCCGGCCCGCCTGGTCGGCCTGGCGCAACTCCGCCAGGTCATCGGCGGCACGCGCCGCGGCCGCCGCCCCGACGGAGCCCGCCGAGACCCGGGCCAGGGCCTGGTCGGTGACTGCTCGCGCACGAGCCGCCTCGTCGATCGCGGTCTGCCGCTGGGTGCGCAGGAAGAACTCGGGCAGCCCGAGGGCCGCCGCGGCCGCCGGATCGCCGATGACCGACAGCGACAGGACCGGGATCATCTCCTGCTCCACACCGCTGCGCGCGGCATCGAGCAGGGCCAGCGCGCGCACGGCGACCTCGGCACGCTCCGCGCCGGCGACCTCGGCCGCGCGCGCCTGGGCCGCCGCGACGGTGAGAACACCGACGCCGACCATGGGCAGGAGCACCAGCGCGATCAGGTACCGCCGCAGCGGGAACCCGCGCCGTCGCCCGCGATCCACGTCCTGGTGTGTGCGCACGCTGCTCCTATCGGGCCGTGATCCACGGCACTTGAGGTCGGTCCCCACCCGTCCAGGTGAGGTGACACGGGCAGGGGGGCACAGGCAGTTCGCAGGCGCTGCCGAGGGAAACCGTCAGACCTGCCGGGGATGCTCACGGCACGCCCCAGCCCCGAGGAGATCCGTGATCGACCTGGCCCCCCGTCCCACCCGCCCGCAGTCCGCGCGCCTGCCGTCGGCCGGCGCCCGCCTACCGGCCCGCTTGCGCCAGCGTGCCGTGCTCGTGGTGCCACCCGTTCCGGGGGCCGACCGCCGGGAGTGACACCGGTCCGCGCCCCCGGGTCAGCGGGCTGGTGCCGTCACCAGGTGGCACCCGGGGGAGCCGAACTCCTCCACCTCGAAGCCCATCAGCCGCAGCACGGTGACGACGGCCGCGGTCATCGACCGCTGCACGGCGGCCTCCATGGCACCGCCACGGGCCTGGTGGACGCTCATCCGGTCGTGCTGACGCCAGGTCACGAGGACCCCGGCCGAGTCCGGGTGCGGGGTCAGGCAGACCCCGCCCACGGCGTGCCCCACGCCTTCCCGGCCGTCGCAGTCGTGCAGGGGCAGCCCGGCCTCGAGCAGCGCGGCCGTGACGTCGACGGCCAGAGTGGTCAGCACGTCGTCGTCGTCGATCATGAACGGGTCCCAGTCCTCCGGGAGCAGGTCGAGCTGGTCCCCCAGGTCGGCCAGCCAGTCGCGCTCCTCCGCCGACTGCCGCCGGACCACGCCGCCGTCCGCCCGCCGACCGCCGTGGACGACCCGCGTGCGGTCGGTCAGGTCCTCGGCCAGGCGCGCCCACTCGGCGTCGAGCGAGTCCGCGAACGGACCGGCCACCGCCGCACCGTCGTGCTCGTCGACCAGCCACCAGCCGGTCGCCCCCGTGGTGTCGGGGAGGCTCCGGCCGGCCGGGTGGGTGGCCAGGCCGACAGCCGCCCGCTCCGCCCCGGGCTGCCCGGCCGCATCGCCGGAGGACTCGACGCCTGCGGCGTCGGCGGCCGCGCGGGCGGCCGCGCCCTGGCCGGCGGGCTGCGGCGCGTGGACGGTGGCGCGGTGCGCCCGCACCGCGTTGCGCTCGAACTCGTACCGGGCGGTGGAGCTCGCGGCCAGGACGACGACGAGCGCGATCAGCCCGCAGCACCCCAGCAGCGGCCCGGCGATGGCCAGCAGCTCACCAGGCACGCCAGGCCCCCTGCGGCCCCGCGCCCCAGGACGCCGCGCGGTTCGTCCACTCCTGCACCCGGGCCGCCCACCCGGGGTGCGGTGGGCGCACCACCGGTGGCGCGGGGACCGGCTCCTCCACCATCAGCTCCCTGAGCAGGTCCAGACCCGGGTCGTCGAAGACCTCGCGCAGGGGGAGGGACGGCGTGCGGACAGGTGATGCGGTGGCGTGCACTGGGGGCTCCTCGCAGGTGGTGCTCCGCGGCTGGGAAGCACCGCGGATGACCCGAAGGCTAGGGACGCCGGGCCCCCGCGAAGGCCGCTCGGACCGGTTCCGGGCCTGACCCGTGTCCGTTTCGTTGCGGAGCGGTGCCCGGGCGCGCGGTGACCCCTTCCCCGGGACGCCGACCTGTCGACAAACCACCCGTTCGCGAGCGTGGCGGGAGCCGATGGCCGGGTCGGTCATCCCGCCGCGGACCCGGCGCGCCGGCGTGTCGCGCTCTACTGCAGGCCGGCGAGGAACGCCCGCACGCGCTGCACCAGCAGGGCGGCCGCACCCGGGGCGTGGTCGGGCAGGCTGCGGTCGCTGAACAGGTGCCGGTCGCCCGGGTAGAGGAACAGCTGCGCGCCGTCGATCGCCTCGGCGAGATCGCGCGCGGCGTCGACGTCCCCCCACTCATCGGCGTCCATGACGTGGAACTGCACCGGCACGCCCGCGGGCCAGTCGTCGGCGAACTCGCCGAGTGGGACGGCGGCGTGCATCAGGACCGCGCCGGCGGCCCCCGGACGGGTCTGCGCCAAGAGCTGCGCCGGCATGACCCCGAGGGAGAAGCCGGCGTAGACCAGCCGCTCGGGCAGCTCCGCGACGGCTGCGCGGCCGCGCTCCAGCACCGTGCCGAAGCCGATCTCCTGAGCGTGCGCGACGCCGTTCTGGAGGGTGTCGAACGTGCGCCCCTCGTACAGGTCGGGCGTGTGGACGACGTGCCCGTCCGCGCGCAGCTCATCGGCGAACGCGACGACCCCGGGCGTCAGCCCCTGCGCGTGGTGGAACAGCACCAGCTCGGCCATGGCGGCACGCTAATCGCCGGGGCTGACGGATGGACGCCCGACGGTGGGCCCCGTGGGGATCGAACCCACAACCCGCGGATTAAAAGTCCGCTGCTCTGCCAGTTGAGCTAGAGGCCCGGGAACGCGCGACCGATGGGCCGGCGGCACCCGGCGGAAGGCTACCGCCGGTGGCGCACCCGGCCCCGGCGCCGGCACCGTGGCGGCCGGCCGAGCAGCCGCGGAGCAGCGCCGGCGAGGTTCGATCGGGAACTGCCGGGTCGGCCCACGCATCGACCCCGGCGCACCCGGTCATAACCTTGAGGAGCCGCACCCACGAGGCGCGGTGACATACCTCATACGCCCGCGATCGCATGTAGCGACCGAATCCGGCCGACGATCGTTGAGGAGGCGCTGCGGCGCCGGGCCGAGCACACAGCCAGAGAGGCAGACGTGACTTCCGAGCGCAGCGTTCCCGACAGCGCGAACCCCGACGTCGTACTCGTCGGCGGCGGCATCATGAGCGCGACCCTGGCGCAGCTGCTGCAGGTCGTCGCCCCCGAGTGGAGCGTCGCGGTCTTCGAGTCGGGCAGCGCCGTCGCCGCCGAGAGCTCGGGGCCCTGGAACAACGCCGGCACCGGGCACGCCGCCCTCTGCGAGCTGAACTACACGCCTGCGGGCCCCGACGGCCGGGTCGACCCGAGCAAGGCGATCACGATCAACGAGCAGTTCCAGGTGTCGCGCCAGTTCTGGTCGCACCTGGTCCGCGCCGGCATGACGGGCTCCCCCAAGGAGTTCATCTCGCCCGTTCCGCACCTGAGCTTCGTCACCGGCGAGCAGGGCCGCACCTACATGCGCAACCGGTACGCCGCGCTGAGCGCCCAGCCGCTGTTCGCGGGGATGGAGTACACCGAGAGCCCGGCGGAGATGGCCGACTGGCTGCCGCTGATGATGGAGGGGCGCGACCCGGAGCAGATCGTCGCGGCCACCCGCTCGGTCGCCGGCACCGACGTCAACTTCGGCGCCCTCACCCGCCTGATGCTCGACGACGCCGCCACCCGCGGGGTGAACGTCCACGTCAACCAGCGGGTGGACGCGCTCGGGAAGGAGAACGACGGCCGCTGGAAGGTGACCGTCCGCGACACCCAGACCGGCGACCGCGTGACGATGCGCGCCGGCTTCGTCTTCGTCGGCGCCGGCGGCGGTGCCCTGCCCCTGCTGCAGAAGGCCGGTATCCCCGAGATCCGCGGCTTCGGCGGCTTCCCGGTCAGCGGCATGTTCCTGCGCTCCCGGTCCCCCGAGCTGGTCGGCCGCCACCAGGCGAAGGTCTACGGCCAGGCGGCCGTCGGCGCCCCGCCGATGTCCGTGCCGCACCTGGACCTGCGGCTGATCGACGGCGAGTACTCGCTGCTGTTCGGACCCTACGCCGGCTTCTCCCCCAAGTTCCTCAAGGCCGGCTCGATGTTCGACCTGCCGAAGAGCGTCAAGCCGAACAACCTCGGCTCCATGCTCGGCGTGGCCCGCACCGAGATGGCGCTGACCAAGTACCTGATCGGCGAGCTGATGCAGACCCGGTCGGCCCGCCACCGCACCCTGCAGGAGTTCGTGCCCACCGCCGAGCAGGGCGACTGGGACATGGTCACCGCCGGCCAGCGGGTGCAGGTCATCAAGCAGGACCCGAAGTCGGGCAAGGGCGTGCTCCAGTTCGGCACCGAGCTCATCGTCGGCGGGGACGGCAGCATCGCCGGCCTGCTCGGCGCCTCGCCCGGCGCCTCGACCGCCGTCTCGGCGATGCTGACCCTCCTGGAGCGGTGCTTCCCCCAGCGCATCGACGCCTGGCGCCCCCTGCTGCAGACGGCGATCCCGTCCTACGGCCACTCGCTGAACGACGAGCCGGCGCTGCTGGCCCAGGTACGCGCGGAGACCATGCAGACGCTGGAGCTCAACGGCTGATCAGCGGTAGCCCGCTCGACACCACGGCAACGCCCGGGTGACCGGTCCGCGCAGGACGGGTTCCCCGGGCGTCGTCGTCACAGCACGCCCAGCACCAGGAGCAGCAGGAGCGTCAGCAGCGCCGAGATCAGCAGCGAGCCGAGGCAGCCGAGACGGCTGGAGAACAGGAAGAACATCCTCGGGAGTTGCCCGCGCGCCGACGAACCACACCTCCTGTGCAGTGGGTCACCGTGATTCGGTACGGTCCACCCGTTCAGGGGATCGCGGTCGACCCCGGCGGTTACGTACCGTCATCATCGTTCCGGTCGGGGAACGCGACTCCGCGCCCCTGTCCGCCGCATCCTCCGCCCCGCGCTCCGGCGCCGGGCGGGCACGACCCCGGCCCGGCTGACCCGTTCCCCCCGGGGCAGCCGGGCCGGCTTCTTCCCCCACCGCCTCAGCCGCGCCGGCACACCTGCCGGACCAGCTCGACCAGGGCGGCACGCAGCTCCTCGTCGACGGGGAGGTCGACCACCAGCTCCGGTCGTCCGCCGATCCGCACCCCGACGGGGAAGAGGTACGGCTGCTTGGCCTCGGCCAGCACGTGCGCGTCGCACGTGGCCACGGTGAAGGTGAGCGACCCTTCCGCAGCGCCGGTCCCCGCGGGCAGCTCCAGCGGCACCTCCGCCGCGACGTCGAACTGGACGTTGCCGCCCACGCGCTCCACGAGGATCCGCGCGTCGGGCCCCCGCCGGGCCAGCGTCAGCCGGGCGGTGAGCCGGTCCGGCCCGGCCCGCGGCCCGCTCACCCCGAGCTCCACCGCGTCGGCCACCGCACGGGCCCCGCACTCCTCGCCGTGGACGCGGTCGAGCGCCTCCCCCTCCAGCGCCACCCGCACGTGTTCCACCGTGCCGTCGGGCCGCAGCAGCGTCAGCCGGGCGGTCGCGGGCCCGTCACCGGCCGGGCACACCGCCTCGCCGTAGGGCGTCGGCAGGTCGACGACGCGCCCGGGCACGAACTCGGTGGCCACCTCGGTCGGCGGCAGCGGCGCGAAGCCGGGCGCGTCCAGCGCCACCGCGGTCACCGTGTACGGCGCGCCGCCCGTGTGGGTGATCCGCACCTGGATCCGCCCGCCGACGGCCTCGTCGGTGCGCAGGCGGACCGCCTCGGCGGCGACGCCGGGCACCGCCGGCACCAGCGGAGCCGCGACGGTCGACGGCGGGGGATCCGCCTGCCCTCCGGCCGGTTGCGTGCCGCAGGCCGCGGCCATCAGCACCGCCAGACCCACGGCCGTGCGCCTCATGGCGCCGCAGCGTAGAGCGGCGCCACCCCCGCGTCAGCGGTGCCGGCTCGGCACCCGGGCCATGACCCGGCCGGCGTCCATGCGCACCTCGAGCTTCTCCTGCGGGTTGGCCGCCGGCCCGCGGCGCGGCTCCCCGCTGTCGAGGTCGAACGCGGAGCCGTGCCACGGGCACACCAGGCACTCGCTGCCGCGCACCCTCTCCACCGCGCCCTCGTCCAGCGGGCCGGACAGGTGGGAGCAGGCCCCGACGAAGACGTCGACCCGCGCGCCGCGGCGGACGACGGCCAGCGGCACCGACATGCTGCCGCCCTTCCCGGTGCGCAGCGTTGGCCGCCCCTCGGGCAGGTCGTCGAGCGGTCCGAGGTCGACCCAGTCGGTGGTCAGTGCCCGGACGGCGGTGGCCGCGTGCGAGGCGCCCGAGGACTGCGCGTAGGACATGTGCCCGCCGATCGCCGCCGAGCTCCCCGCGAGGCCCAGGCCCGCGTACGCCAGCGCCCGGCCCAGTGCGCCCCTGCCCTGGGACCGGGCCACCAGCGAGCCGGCGTAGAGGCCCAGCGCGGCGGTGTTCATCAGCGCGTGCAGGGCGCCGAGCCGACGGACGCCGGCGCCCTGCTCCGACCAGTCCGCCGCTCCCGACAGGGCCGCCGGCACCGCCGCGGCCACCCCGGTGCCGATCAGCACGGTGGCGGCCGGCCGCAGCGGGGGCACGGCGTCCAGCAGTCCGGCCGACACCCAGCTGCCCACTGGCACCTGCACCAGCACCGGGTGCAGCGGATGCCCCAGCCAGGTCCCGTGCAGGACGTCCTTGACCGCGCTCGGCATGCCGAGGACGGCGCGCCGTGCGGGCTCGATGGCCTTGTCGAACGCCGACACGTCCGCGATGCGGTCCAGGAAGCCCATGAGACTCATGGCCGCCCCCTACCCGCGCGGACCCGGCCCGACGCACGGCGCCCCGACGACTGCACCGAGGTGCTCACAGGTGACCGTGAGCAAAGACACGGGTGAGTGCCAGTGACGCCAGGCATGTTCAGAGGTGACAGGGGTTCTGCCGAAGAGAATCCTTGACCTGTTCACCTGCGACCGACCGGAGGCCCTCCCCCGTGACCTGCCCGTCCCTGCTCCGCCGCGGCCACGCCGCCGACGCCGTCGGCGACCTGCCGCACGCGACGGTGCAGGGCCCGCCCGGGGACGCCACCTCCGCGCAGTTCCTGCGCGGGGACGCCACCTCGGCGCAGTTCCTGCGCTTCGTGCTGGTCGGCGCGGTCACCACCGTCGTCTACGCGGCGCTGTTCGTGGCGGGGCACGGCTGGGGCTACCTGCCGGCCCACCTCGTGGCGACGGCGGTCTCCACGGTGCTGGCCAACGAACTGCACCGCCGGCGCACGTTCCACGCCGACCAGCGGGTGCACTGGTTCACCGCCCAGTGGGAGGCCGGCGGCGTCACCGTCCTGGGCCTGCTCGCGACCAGCACCGCCCTGGGGCTGCTGGACGCCCTCACCGACGGCACCCACCCCCTGCTGCAGATCGCCACGGTCGCCGGCGTGACGGCCTTCATCGGCCTCATGCGGTTCCTCGCGCTGCGCTGGATCTTCCGCCCCGCACCCACCCGGATCTGAGCGCCTCGCCGCGCCGATCGGAACGACGACCCGGACGTCGCTAGCGTGGTCCACGTGAGCGAGCCCACCGCGTCGACGTCCCCCTGGCCCGGCCGGGCCCGGGTGGCCGGCCGATGGGCCGGCCGCGTGGCCATCGCGCTCGTCGGTGCCGTCATCGCGGTCCTGCTGTTCGCGCGGGTCTCCGCGCCCATCGGGCCGTTCGACGCCACGCTCGCCTTCCGCCCCGCCTCCGGCGGTGCGGAGGTCGCCGTCCCGCCGCTGGGCTCCCTGGCGGTCGACGCCTACGACGGGCCGCTCCGGCTGGACATCTCGCTGCAACGGGTCGACCAGGCTCGCGCGGAGGCGCTGGCGACCGACCCGGTGCGGCTGGCCGGCGTCGTCGACCGGGTGACCGAGGACCTGCAGTCCGCCGTCGTCCGGCTGGTCTGGGTGACCGTGCTGGTGGCGCTCGCCGGAGCCGCGCTCACCTCCTGGGTCGTGCTGCGCCGCCGCCGCGAGCCGCTCATCGCCGTCGGTATCACCGCGGCGCTGCTGGCCGGCACGGGCGCGCTGGGCGCCGCGACGTGGCGCCCCGAGGCGCTGTCGCAGCCGACGTACACGGGACTGCTGGTGAACGCCAACAGCCTGATCGGCAACGCCCAGGACATCGTCGCCCGATTCGATGCCTACCGGGCGTCCCTCGAGGACCTGGTGGCCAACGTGGGCACGCTCTACGCGACGTTGTCCGCGCTGCCCTCGCCGAGCGGCACCGGCGACTCCGTGGCCCTCCTGCACGTGTCCGACATCCACCTCAACCCGGCCGGCTTCGACCTGGTGCGGCAGGTGGCGCAGCGCTTCGAGATCGACGGCATCCTCGACACCGGCGACATCACCGACTGGGGCAGCGAGCCCGAGAACCGGCTGATCACCGCGGTGGGCGACCTCGGCGTGCCCTACGTCTACATCCGCGGCAACCACGACTCGGCCACCACGGCGAGCATCCTCGCCGCCCAGCCCAACGTCACCGTCCTGGACGACTCGGACGTGAGCGTCGCCGGCATCCGGATCGTCGGCGCCCCCGATCCCCGGTTCACCCCGGACAAGAGCACCGGCGACGACGACGCGGGCGCCGACGTCCTCGAGCGGTCCGGCGAGGAGCTGGCGGACTACACCCGGACGCTGGCCGAGGACCCGGCCATCGCGATGGTGCACGACCCGAAGCAGGCGCCGCCGCTGGACGGCCTCGTGCCGCTGGTGCTGGCCGGGCACACGCACAACCGGGTGGTCGAGGAGCTCTCCGACGGAACCCTGCTGATGGTGCAGGGCTCGACCGGCGGCGCCGGCCTGCGAGCGCTCGAGGGCGAGTACCCGGAACCGCTCACCTGCACCGTGCTCTACCTCGACCCGGCCACCGGCGCGCTGCAGGCCTACGACGACATCACCCTCGGTGGGCTGGGCTCCACGGAGGTGACGGTGGAGCGCACCATCGTCGCGGAGAGCCCGCCGGCCGACGAGGCCCAGCTGCCCGCCGGCGGGGTGGCGCCCCCTGCCGTTGGCGGGGTGGAGCCCCCTGCCGTCGGCGGGGTGGAGCCCCCGGTGGTCGGCGAGGTGGAACCCCCCGACGCGGGCGTGGAGCCGGGGCCGGGCGGCGGCGGCGTGGTCGTGCCCCCCGGGCCGGGCGGCGCCCCGCTCGCGCCGACCTCCCCGCCGGGATGACCGCCGGGTCCTACGCTCGCGGCATGACGTCGACGACCCGCATCACCCGGTTGGCCGCTGGGGTGCTGGCCGGCGGCCTCTCCCTCGCGGCGCTCAGCGGCTGCACCCTCTCGTCCCAGAACGTCTCGTGCTCCGGGGGAACCTGCACGGTGACCCTCTCCGGCGACGGCGCGGAAGCCGAGATCCTCGGCACCACGCTGGCGTTCGACAGCGTGCAGGACGGTCGCGCC
Organism: Blastococcus sp. SYSU DS0552; assembly: GCF_054050815.1. NCBI lineage: Bacteria > Bacillati > Actinomycetota > Actinomycetes > Geodermatophilales > Geodermatophilaceae > Blastococcus > Blastococcus sp. SYSU DS0552. The sequence continues at coordinate 43,254 of NZ_JBJHAB010000004.1, read as the reverse complement.
ACGCTGACCGTCGGCGGGACCACCGTGTCCTGCGCCGAGGGCGAGAGCGTCTCCGCCGGCCCTCTGGAGCTCGCCTGCTCCAGCGTCACCGACGACTCGGTGGAGCTGCGGGCCACCCTCGGCTGAGACGGGGCGTCCGGCGCGCCGCCACCTCTGGGGGGACCCCGCCTCGGGCGCGCCCCGGGAGCCATGTATTGTTCTCGCTGCCCCCGGCGAACACGAGCCCCCATCGTCTAGCGGTCCAGGACGCCGCCCTTTCAAGGCGGTAGCACGGGTTCGAACCCCGTTGGGGGCACGCAGCACCAGCACCAGCACCACCAGCAAGGCCCTGTAGCGCAGTTGGTTAGCGCGCCGCCCTGTCACGGCGGAGGTCGCGGGTTCGAGTCCCGTCAGGGTCGCTCTCCGGTGAGGTCACCGGAAGGGGCAGGTAGCTCAGTCGGTACGAGCGCTCGCCTGAAAAGCGAGAGGTCGGCGGTTCGACCCCGCCCCTGCCCACACTCTCCTCATCGCACGGGCCCGGCAGTCGCCGGGCCCGTCGTCGTCTCACGCCCAGCTGCGGTCGGCCACCACCTGGGCGTAGACCTCCCCGTGCACCTCGCGCACGGCGGCGCGCTGGTCCTCCCGCCAGCTCCGGTCGGCGGGCCGCGGCATGGGCCGGGTGAGCGCCGCGCCGATCGCGGCGGTCAGCGACACCGGGTCCAGGCCCGTGCGCTCGTCGTTGGTGTAGGGCACGACGTCCGACCACTGGTCGGCGAACCACCCGCAGCTCGGCGCCACCACCCGGGTGCCGACGTCCCGGCAGATCTCGACGTCGGCCGAGTGCGTGCCGCACCGCTCGGGCAGCACCGCGGCGTGCAGCTGCTGCAGCTGGGCGGTCCATCCACCGTCGCCGACCAGGACGAGCTCCACCTCTCCCTCGTCGGCGAGGGCGACGATCTCGGGATCCAGGGCCGGCGCCTCCGCCTCGTCGACGAGGACCCGCAGCCGGCCACCGCCCGACAGCGCGCCCGAGAGAGCCGCGCGGACGATCCCCACGGGGTCGGGGATCGTGCTGGACGCCGGCCCCACCCGCACGCCGACCAGCCCCCGCTCGGCGCCCAGCTCGGGGTCGGGGACGGCGATGGACGGGTGGGCCACGACGATCGCCGTGCGCCCGTACCGCTCGGCGATCTCGTCGGCCGCCCCGGGGGTGAGGGTGAGCACGACCTCCGCCGTCGCGAGCACTGCTGCGAGGTGGTCGTCGGTCTCCGCGGGCGCGGGGCGCTGCGGGTCGCGCAGCTGGTGGACCGTGACGACGAGCGGGATACCGAGCCGCTGCAGCTCCTCGGCCCACGCCTCCAGCTCGGTCGCGCCCAGGTACCCGTGGACGGCGTGCAGGTGGACGACGTCGACCTCGTCCGCGTGGACCGCCAGGTGGGCGAGGTCCAGCCACGGGCTGGGGACGACGTGGTCGCCGACCCGGATCGACCCGTCGGGGAGCACGGCGTCCACGTAGGGGTCGGTGTGCGGGATGGACACCACCCGGATGCCTGCCCCCGGCGTCGGGGGCAGCCCCGGGAGCGGGGGTTCTGCGTGCGTCACGCGCGGGTGCATCTCCTCGTGCGGTCGAGCCTCACGACAGCACGACGGTGCCGCTCGACGTCCTCAGCGCCCGGCGACGTCCATGCGCCCGGTCCGGTTCTGCATACCCCACGCGGCCCCCGGGCAATCGGTGATCAACTCCATCGGGTGAGTTGGCATGTCCGGCGCGTCACGAACCGGTGCGGCCGATCCAGCGCGCCGTGGCGTACGCCGGCTCGCGGAAGCGGGCGAGCGGGCCGTCGGCGGCCAGCCCCGGCGGCGGGTTCCGCACCGCGTCGAAGCGCAGGTCGGTGTCCAGCGAGCCGTGCCGACCGGTGGCCCGCAGCGTGGCGAAGGGGCGCCACTCCTCCAGGCCGCGGGCGGCCGCCAGGGTGAAGACGACGTCGCCCGACACGGCGGCCGCGGCCAGCGGCGCGGGGTCGGTGGGCAGGGAGGATGCCTGCGGGAGGGCGGCCAGCCGCACCGGCCCGACGGCCGAGCGGTAGGCCATGATCGAGCCGTAGGTCGCCGCCGCGTCCGCCCGCGGCACCGGCACCAGCCGCGTCAGGCGGCCGCGCCCGATGGTCGAGAGCAGCAGGTCGACCGGGGAGCCATCCGCGCCGGTCAACCGGATCGTCAGCCCCAGGACGTCGGGCAGCGGGGCCGGGAGCCCGGCGCCGCGCGACATCCGGACGACGACGTCGTCGGTACCGGCGCCGTCGAGCCACGGGACCCCGAACGGCGGTCGCGCGCCCTGCCGGTCCAGCACACCGGCCAGCACCGCCCCGCGCGGGTGCATGGGGCGGCCACGCCGCCAGCGCGCCACCGCGCCGAGCGGCACCGCCACCACCTGCCCCGCAGCTGCCACCAGATCAGGCACACGTCCTCCGTTCGACCGACGGCGCCTGCCCTACCCGCCGTCGACCGTCGGGCAACCGGCCACGGCAGAGCGACCAATGCGGCGGCACCCCTCGGCGAAGGGCGCTGGGGCAGCTGGGGCGTGACGGGAGAACGCGGGTGAACTCTGCGCACGTCGCAGCCGATCTTCGGGAAGTTCTGCCCGGTGACAGCACAGCACCAACCGCCTACGTTGTGTACATGCTCTCCACGCTCCTGACCCTCGGCGGTGTACTGGTCGGCCTGCTCGTGCTCCTGGCCGCGATCGTGAGCCTGAGCGCCCGTCCGGCCACCACCAGCCGCGGGCCGCAGAGCGGACCCCGCACCCCGGCCTGGACGTCCGACGTCGGACGGCCGCACCCCGACGCCTGGTCGGCCCCGACCACCACCACCAGCGAGATGTCCGCCATCCGCTGACCCGGAGCCCGGGTCCCGGCGGCCGCGCCTCTCGCGCCGCCGGGACCCGCGCCGACGGCCGCGTGGCTCAGCTCCCGGCCATCAGCTCTGCGGCGCGTTCCCCGACCAGCACGGCGGTGGCAGCCGGTCCGCGGCTGGGCACCTGCGGCAGCACCGACGTGTCGGCCACCCGGAGCCCCTCGACCCCGCGGACCCGCAGCCGCTGGTCGACCACGGCTCCCGGATCGCTCTCCGGCCCCATGCGCGCGGTCCCGGACAGGTGGACGGCGGTGGTCAGGCGGGCACGGATCCAGGCGTCCAGCGCGACGTCGTCGGCCAGCACCGCGCCGGTCGGCTCGTCGGTCGGCACACCCACCGCGGCCAGCGCGCAGGTCCGCAGCAGCTCCGCCGCCATCCGCACCCCGTCCCGCATCCGGCGGCGGTCCGGCTCCTGCGCCAGGTGCCCGTACTCCACGACCGGGAGGGCGGCCGGGTCCCGCGGGTCGAGGACCAGCCGCCCGCGGCCGACCGTCCGCTGGAGCCCCACCCCGAGCTCGACCACCTCGCCCTCGGGTGCGGCGTGGCCCGTCATCACCTGCGCGAACGGGGCCAGCCAGGGCAGCAGCTCCAGGTCGCCCGCCACCTCGGCGCCGGGCGAGGTCCCGTGCAGGATGCCGTGCAGCGGGGACCGGCCGGGCGGCGCCGTGGTGCCCGGCACGGGACGGAAGGGCAGGTAGACCAGCGGGTGGTCCGAGCACTGCTGCCCCACCCCCGGGGCGTCGACCAGCAGCTCGATCCCGGCGGCCCGCAGCACCGACGGGGGACCGATCCCCGAGAGCAGCAGCAGGTGCGCCGAGCCCACCGCCCCCGCGGCCAGCACCACCTCCTCGGCGCGCACCTCGCCGCCGGTCGTGCGCACGCCCACCGCGTGACCGTGCTCGACCAGCACCCGCAGCACCTGGACGCCGCCGCGCACGGTGAGGCCGGGGTGCCCGCGGCGCGGGGCCAGGTAGGCCGCCGCGGTGCTGATCCGGACGCCGTCGACGACGTTGCGCGGCAACGGGCCGTAGCCGGGCACGCCACCGGCGTTCTTGTCCGGCTCGGCCGGGACCCCCAGCTCCTCGGCCGCGGCGGCGAACGCCTCGGCGAGGGGCGGGGCGCTCCGCGGGCGCGTCACCGGCACCGGCCCGTCGGCCCCGTGGCCGGGGCGGTCGCCGAAGTCGCGGTCGCTCTCCAGCCGCACCAGCGCGGGCAGCAGCCGGTCCCACGACCACAGGTCGTTCCCCGCCGCGGCCCAGCCGGCGGCGTCCGCGGGCGTGGGGCGCACGAAGTAGCCGGCGTTCACCGCGCTGGAGCCGCCGGACACCCGGCCGCGGGGCACCCGCACGGCCCGCCCCCCGGGCAGCAGCCCGGGCAGGTCCCAGTTCGCCGGGTGCCCGCTCACCGCGGCGCGCAGGGTGCCGGCGTCGCGGAGCTCGGGCGGGACGCGCGCGGGGTCGGGGTGGTGCGCCCCCGCCTCGAGCAGCAGCACCCGCCGGCCGGCGTCGGCCAGCCGGGCGGCCAGCGGGCACCCGGCCGTGCCCGCGCCGACGACGACGACGTCCCAGTGCTCAGCCACCGGCCAGGCCGAGCACCCCCGGCAGGTCCAGCCGGCGCACCTTGCCGGTCGAGGTGCGGGGCAGGTCGGCCAGCGCGTGCAGCGACTTGGGGCGCTTGGCCGGCGCCAGCCGCTCCCGGGCCCAGGCGGCCAGCGCGCCGGCGTCCGCGTCGCCGACGTAGGCGGCCACCACCCGCTGCCCCCACTCGGGGTCGGGGATGCCGAACACCGCGCTCTCCACGACACCGGGATGGGCGTCGAGGACCGCCTCCACCTCCGCGGGGTAGACGTTCACCCCACCGGAGATGACCAGGTCCTCCCGCCGGCCGTCCAGCCAGACGGTGCCGTCGTCGTCGACCCGGCCGAGGTCGCCGACGGTGACCCGCTCCCCCCGCCACGCCGCGGCCGTCTTCTCGGGCGCCCGCCAGTACTCGAAACGGGCCCAGCGGGGCACCGCGCACCAGAGCTGGCCGCGCTCGTCGGTCTCCAGCCGCCGCCCCGGGCGGGCCCGCCCCACGCTGCCGGGGTGGGCGAGCCAGTCCTCGGGCGAGCAGACGGTGAACTGCGCCTCGGTGGACCCGTAGAACTCCCACACGCTGCCCTCCGGCAGCGCCGCGAGGACGGCGCGCTTGAGCGGCTCGGGGCACGGCGCGCCGGCGTGCACCAGCCGGCGGAACGAGGACCAGTCGACGTCGTCCCGGGCGAGCAGCCGCTGCAGGTGGGTGGGGACGCAGAACGCCGTCGTCGGCCGGTGGGTGGAGATCACCCGGGCGGCGCGGGCGGCGTCGAAGGGGCCGGGCAGCAGCACCTCACCGCCGGCCAGCAGCGTGTGGACGGCGAACCGCAGCGGCGCGCTGTGGTGCAGCGGCGAGAGGACGACGTGCCGGTCCCCCGGCCCGAAGCCCCACAGCTCGATCTCCTCCCCGGCCAGGGCGCGGGCGTCGTCGGCGCCCAGGACGCCGGACCACACGCCCTTGCGCCGGCCGGTGGTGCCGGAGGTGTAGTGCATGGGCCGCGCCAGGGGCACCGGGGCCAGTGCGGTCTCCGCGTCGCCGAGCAGACGCGCCGGGTCGGTCCCGGCGTCCAGCGCGGGGTCGGCGTCGGCGGCCAGCGCCGCGCGCTCCTCGGTCGGCAGCGCCGGGTCGAGCACCACGGGGACGACGCCGGTGCGCAGCGCGCCGAGGACGACGGCGAGCAGCGCCGGCGAGGCGGCCGCCGACACGAGCACGCGGTCGCCCTCCCGCACCCCGGCGGCAGCGAGCCCGGCTGCGGCGCGCCGCTGGTCGCGCTCGCCGGCGCCGGCGGTGACCACGGCGACCCCCGCCCCGGTCATGCCGGCCGCACCCCGTCCCCGCCGACGAGCTCGACCCGGCCGTCGGCGGCGAGCTTGGCCAGGGTGGCCCGGGTCGACTGCGCCGCGGCCGGCCACACCTCGCGGGGCACGTCGGCGTAGACCGCCGCCAGGAGCTCGTCGACGCTGCGGGCGCCACCGGCCAGCGCGTCGAGCAGTTGCTGCTCGCGGTGCGCCCGGTGCGCCAGGTAGTACTCGAGGACCGCACCGGGATCGGTGGTCAGCTCCGGGCCGTGGCCGCAGTAGAGGGCGCTGGGCCCCAGGTCGTGCACCCGCCGCAACGACTCCAGGTACGCCACCACGTCGCCCTCGGGGTGGGTGACGACCGAGGTGCCCCGCCCCAGGACGTGGTCGCCCACCAGGACCGCCCCGGACTCCAGGCGGAACGCCAGGTGGTCGGCGGTGTGGCCGGGCGTGCCGACGACGTCGATCACCGTCCCGGCCAGGGACAGCCGTTCCCCCGGTTCGAGCACCCGTCCGGCGGGACCCGCGACGTCCCCCGACGCCGCCGCGACGGGGGCGCCGAGACGGGCCCCCCACGGCAGCGCCGCCTCGGCGTGGTCCCCGTGGTGGTGGGTGACCAGGACGGCGACGCAGCGCGCCTGCCGTGCGGCGAGCGCGGCCTCGACGGCGGCCAGGTGCGCGGCGTCGTCCGGACCCGGGTCGACCAGCACCGCCTGGCCGCTGCCCGGGGTCCCCACCACGTAGGTGTTCGTGCCGTCGAGGGTCATCGGCGAGGGGTTGGGCGCCAGCACCCTGGTGACCAGCGGCTCCAGCTCGGCGGTGCGCGGCAGTGCGCCGGGTGCGGGAAGCCCCCACGAGGTGCGGGGGTCGGTCGGGAGGGCCACCCCCGGCACGCTAGTGCGCCGCCGCCGGGGCGCGCACCCGGCGGCTACCCTCCGCCCATGCGTCGCCCCCTCCTCCGCGCCGGGGTGCTCCCGGCCGTGACCGCCCTGGCCCTGCTCACCGGTTGCGGGAGCTCCGACGACGACGGGGGGAGCACCGCAGCCGGGGACACCACCGCGACCGGAGCTCCCGAGGCCACCGACGGTGGTTTCTGCGCGGAGGCCGTCAGCATCCAGGAGCGGCTCACCGGCAGCGCGACCGCCGCCGGCGACCCCGGTGACCTGCCGGAGATCCTCCGCGCGGCGGCGCGGGAGATGCGCGCGATCGACGCGCCGGACGAGATCGCCCCGGACTGGAGCGCGCTGGCCGACGACGCCGAGCAGCTCGCGGCCACCCTCCAGGGCGTCGACCTCAGCGACCCGGAGGCGCTGGCCACCCTCGAGCAGGAGCTGGCTCCGCTGGAGCAGGAGCTGGACACGGCCTCGACCAACGTGCAGGCCTACCTCGCCGAGGAGTGCGGGCTGGGCCTGCCCACCGAGGAGAGCGCCCCCACCAGCTGACCGTTCCCGGCCCGACCGGGCCGTGGTCAGCCGCCGCAGCCACCGAGGTAGACGCCCCGGGCGTTGAGCCACGGCACCGGGTCCACGTGGCCGCCGTACATCCGGCCGCTGGGGTGGACCTCGAAGTGCAGGTGCGGCCCGGTGGACTGCCCACGGTTGCCGACCTCGGCGATCCGCTCGCCGGCCGACACCCGCTCGCCGGCGGAGACGAAGTACCGGTTCACGTGCCCGTACACGGTGACCGCGCCGTCGTCGCCCTCGATGTAGACCGCGTACCCGAAGCCGGTCGCCGTGCCGGCCCGCCGGACGACGCCGCTGGTCACCGCGTACACCGGGGTCCCGATCGGGGCGGCGATGTCCACACCGCCGTGCAGGGCCCCCCAGCGCCAGCCGTAGCAGCTGGACACCCGCCCCGAGGTGGGCTTGACGTAGCCGGACCCGCTGACCGTGCCGCCGCCACCGCCGCCACCGCCGCCACCGCCGCCAGTGCTACCGCCGCCCGCGCTGCCGCCGCCACCGGCGTTGGCACGGTTGCGGGCTGCCTCCGCCTCGGCCTCGCGGGCGGCACGCTCGGCCTCGCGGGCGGCGCGCTCGGCCGCCTCGCGGGCGGCGGCCTCCTCGGCCGCCTTCTGAGCCACCCACTGGTCGTGGGCGTTGCGCGCGCCCTGCAGCTCGAGGAGGCGGATCTGGGCGGCCTTCAACTGCTGGTCGTACTCCGCCTTCTGCGCCTCGATCCCCGCGTAGGCCGCCTGCTGGGTGGCGAGCTGCGCGTCGGCCGCCGCCTTGGCGGCCTCGGCGGTGTCCTCCGCGGCAGCGCGCTCGTCGCGCGTGGCCCGGGCGGTCGAGTGGGCGTTCGCCTGCCGCACACGAGCCACCTCGAACTCGGCCAGGACGTCGAGCTGGTTGGCCGCGACGTAGTCGAGCATCGCTGCGCGCTGGATGAGCTCGCCCGGCCCCTCGGAGTCCAGGAGCGCGGCGGAGCTGGTGAGGCTCCCACCGTTCATGTAGCTGTCGCGGGAGAACGCCGCGATCCGCAGCCCCGCCGCGGCGACGGCCTCGTCGGCGGCCCGGAGCTCGGCAGCGGCCCGCTCGGCGGCCTCCTGGGCGAGCTGCAGCTCCTCGACGGCCGCCTCGTAAGCGGTCCCGGCGGCCTCGGCCAGGACACCGACGCGCTCCAGCTCGGCCTCGGCGGTGGCGACGAGGGCCCGGATGCGGCCCACCTCCGCGGCGGCCGCGTCCTGCTCGCTCCGGGCCGCACCGAGCTCGCCGTCGGTCGGGTTGGGCGGCGGCGGAGGCACCGCGACGGCGGGCGTGCCGGTGAGCACGAGCGTCGCGCCGGCCACCGCCCCGATCAGGGCGGTGCGGAACGGGCGGGGAGAGCGGCCCGCAACGGGCCGGCGGCTGCCGGCCCGTGGAGTCGCCGGTCCGGTCGGACGGCGCTGGGACATGTGCTCGCTCCCTGGGGAAGAGGGTGGGCGGTGTGGCCCGCGAACAGTCGCACTGTCACCGGTAGTCACAAAGGCAACACGCGGAACTCTCGCCGCGCCGCAACAAGAACGCTCGGTGACCGCATCGTCGCGATCGGTATGTCGACATGGCCGACGGCGTCCGTCCCCGCCCCGCGGCCGGGCTCAGCCGGATGGGCGCTCCAGCTCGTGGGACAGCGCCTCCAGCTCCGCCCCGCCGGCCATCAGCCGGGTCAGCTCCTCGCGGCTGATCTCCGCCTTCGCGAACTCCCCCATGCTGCGCCCCCGGTTGAGCACCAGGAACCGGTCACCCACCGGGTGGGCGTGGTGCGGGTTGTGCGTGATCAGCACGACGCCGACCCCGCGGTCCCGCGCCTGCGCCACGTAGCGCAGCACGACCCCCGCCTGCTTGACCCCCAGCGCCGAGGTCGGCTCGTCGAGGATCAGCACCCGCGCACCGAAGTGCACGGCCCGCGCGATGGCCACCGACTGGCGCTCCCCACCGGAGAGAGTGCCCACCGGCTGGTCGGGATCGCGGATGTCGATCCCCATCGCCGCCAGCTCCCGGCGGGTCGTCTCCTTGGCGCGCGCGACGTCGAAACGACGGAACGGCCCCCACCCACGGGTGGGCTCGGCACCGAGGAAGAAGTTCCGCCAGATCGACATCAGCGGGATCATCGCCAGGTCCTGGTAGACGGTCGCGATGCCGGCGTCCAGCGCCTCGCGGGGCGAGCCGAAGGCGACGGGTCGCCCGTCGAGCAGGACCGCGCCGCGGTCGGCACCGTGCACGCCCGACAGGACCTTGATCAGCGTCGACTTCCCGGCGCCGTTGTCCCCCAGGACGCAGGTGACCTCCCCGGCTCGCACGGTCGCGCTGATCCCGTCGAGCGCGATGACCGAGCCGTAGTCCTTCCCCACGTCACGCAGCTCGAGCAACGGCGGGGTCGTCGGCGAGGTCGTCGGTGCCGTGCTCATCGCCGGGCCGCCTCGGCGTAGCGCCGCACCAGCCGGTTGGCGAGGACCGCGAGCAGCAGCATCGCCCCCAGGAAGAAGTAGAACCAGTCGGCGTCCCAGCGCAGGTAGGGGATCCCCAGCAGGGTCATGCCGAAGATCAGCGCCCCGAGGGCGGCGCCGACGGCCGAGCCGAAGCCGCCGGTGAGCAGGCACCCGCCGATCACCGCCGCCACGATGTAGATCAGCTCCTGGCCGATGCCGGTGTTGGCCTGCACCGAGGTCAGCCGCACCGCCAGGGTGGTGCCGACGAACCACGCCGCGGCCGCCGTCGTCATGAACAGGGTGATCGTGGTGCGGCGGGCGGGCACGCCGACGTTGCGGGCGGCCACGTCGTCGCCGCCGGTGGCGAAGACCCAGTTGCCGAAGCGCGTGCGCAGCAGCACCCACGTCGCCAGCGCGGTGAACAGCAGCCACCAGAACACCGCCACCCGCACATCGGCGCCCAGGACCTGGACGCGCGAGGCGAAGACCCACTCGGCGGCGGCGTAACCGGGTGCGTCGTCGATGCCGCCGACGGTCACCGTGCTGGTGAACAACTTCGTCAGCCCCAGGTTGAGCCCCTGGAGCATCAGGAAGGTGCCGAGCGTGATGATGAAGCTCGGCAGCCCGGTGCGGGTGACCAGCCAGCCGTTGAAGAAGCCGATCGCCAGCGCCAGCACGAGCGCCACGCCGATGGCCACCCAGATGTTCTGGCCGAGCTCCGTGGCCACGATCCCCACGGTCAGCGCCGTCGTCCCCGTCATCACCCCGGCGGAGAGGTCGAAGTGCCCGCCGATCATGAGCAGCGCGACCGCGACCGCCATGATCCCCAGCGTCGACGCCGGGTCGAGCCAGTTGGCGATGCCGCGGGGCGACCGGAACACCTCGGACTGGACCGCGAAGAAGGTGAACACGGCGACCGCGCCCACCAGCGCGCCCAGCTCCGGCTTGGCCAGCAGCCGGCGGAGCGGCCCCGGTGCGGCCAGCCGCTCGTCAGCCCGCTCCTCGGCCGGAGCGGAGGCCTCCCGGGTGCTCAGCGGGTGCCCTCCGAAGCCAGGTCGGCGATCTCGTCGACGTTGTCGGCGTCCACGAAGCCGGGGCCGGTGAGCACGGCCTGCCCGCCGCCGACGGTGTTCAGGTTCTCCGCGTACAGCTTGAGCATCGCGATCGGCAGGTAGCCCTGCTCGTACTGCTGCTGGTCGACGGCGAAGGCGATGTCGCCGTCCTGGATGCCGCTGATGACGTCCTCGTTGAGGTCGAACGTGGCCACCAGCGCCTCCGAGCCGGCGTCCCCGGCGGCCTCCACGGCGACGGGGGCGAGCGCGGAGTTCAACGTGAGGACCGCGTCGATCCCCGGGTCGGCCTGCAGCTGGGAGGCGATCGTCGACTGGGCGCCGGTGAGGTCGTTGATGTCCACCTGCACGACGGTGAAGTCCCCGGGTGCCGAGCCGGCGTCCGCGAAACCCTGGGAGGCGCCCGAGCAGCGCTGGTCCAGCCCGATGTTGCCGGCCTCGTGGATGACGCAGAGCACGCTCGTGGCGCCTTCCTCGGCCAGTCGCCGGCCCGCCCCCTGGCCCGCGACCACCTCGTCCTGGCCGACGTGGCCGATGGCGCCGAACTCGGCCGACCGGTCGCCGCCGGAGTTGATGGTGACGACGGGGATCCCGGCGTCCACCGCCGCCTCGACCGAGTCCCGCAGGGCGTCCGGGTTCGCCAGCGAGACGACGATCCCGTCCACGTCCTGGTTCACCGCGGCGTCGATCAGCTGCGCCTGGCGCTGCGGGTCGCCGTCGCTCTGGTAGTCGACGTCGATGCCGAGGTCCTCCCCGGCCGCCGCGGCGCCGTTCTGCACGACGTCCCAGAAGGCGTCACCGGCCGAGCCGTGCGTGACGACCGAGAAGGTGAGGTCCCCGCCGTCCGCACCACCCGCGGCGCTCTCCCCGCCCCCGCCGCCCTCGGTGGTGCACGCGGAGAGGAGCAGGGGTGCAGCCACGGCGAGTGCCAGCAGTCGCTTCGGTGCGGCCATCGGGAATCCTCCTGTGCTCGCGGGGTGCGGGCCCGCGCGTCATGTCCGCCAAGGATCATGCCCCGCCCACCTGCCGTCGGTGCCGCCGGAGGCACCGGCAGGCCACTTCCACCGACCGGGCGACGCCCGGTCGGCCTAGGCTCGGCGTCGTGGACGTGCTGGCATCCGGTCATGAGCAGGTCGTCTTCTGCAGCGATCCCGGTTCGGGGCTGCGCGCGATCATCGCGATCCACTCCACGACCCTCGGGCCGGCGCTGGGGGGCACCCGCTTCTACCCCTACGCCAGCGAGGACGCGGCGGTGGCCGACGTGCTGCGGCTGTCGGCCGCCATGTCGTACAAGAACAGCCTGGCCGGCCTGGACCTCGGCGGCGGCAAGGCCGTGATCATCGGCGATCCGCGCACCGACAAGAGCGAGGCGCTGCTGCGGGCCTACGGCCGGTTCGTGGAGTCCCTGGGCGGGCGCTACCTCACCGCCTGCGACGTCGGCACGTACAACGCCGACCTGGACGTCGTGGCACGCGAGACCCGGTACGCGCACGGCCGCTCGGAGGCCTACGGCGGGTGCGGCGACTCCTCCGTGCTCACCGCCTACGGCGTCTTCCAGGGCATGCGGGCCGCCGCCCAGCACTGCTGGGGCACCCCCGCGCTGGGCGGGCGGACCGTGGCCGTCGCCGGCGTCGGCAAGGTCGGGTCCTGGCTGGTCGACCACCTCGTGCAGGACGGCGCCGACGTCGTGGTCACCGACGTGGACCCAGGCGCCGTCGAGCGGGTGCGGGCCAGGCACCCGCAGGTGCGCGCCGTCGCCGACACCGCCGCCCTCGTGCGCACGCCGCACGACGTCTACGCGCCCTGCGCGCTCGGCGGGGCCCTGGACGACGAGACGGTGGAGGCGCTGCCGGGCCGGATCGTGTGCGGCGGGGCGAACAACCAGCTGGGCAGCCCCGGGGCGGCCGACCGGCTCCGCGCACGCGGCGTCCTCTACGCGCCCGACTTCCTGGTCAACGCCGGCGGGGTGATCCAGGTGGAGGACGAGCGGCACGGCTTCTCGTTCGACCGCGCCCGGGCCAAGGCCTCGGGGATCTTCGACGTCGCGCTGCGGGTGTTCGCGCTCGCCGACGCCGAGGGCATCTCCCCCGCAGCCGCCGCCGACCGGCTCGCCGAGGAGCGGATGCGCTCGGTCGGCCGGCTGGCCACGATCCGGCTCCCGCGCCGACCGGTGGAGGGCGCGCACACCTCCTGAGGGGGAGGGCGTGTGCCCGTCGCCGATCCGTGTCGTAATGTTGTCCGAGACATAGTCACTCAGTCGGGGTCGCCATGCGGGCCGCATCAGCCGCTTGGCTGGGCCTCCGCACTCCGTAATGAGGGGGTCGAGCCGATGGGGCGCGGCCGAGCGAAGGCCAAGCAGACACGCGTGGCCCGTGAGCTCAAGTACAGCTCACCCAACACCGACCTCACCGCGCTGCAGCGCGAGCTGGCCGGTTCGTCGTCGACCTACACCGCGCCCAGCGCGGCGAAGGACGACGACGACGAGGACGACGAGTACGCCGACCGCTGGGCGGACGACGACTCGGACGACGACTGGGCGGCCAGCCGCTGACCGGCGGTCCGGGCACCTGATCCGTCGACACCACGACACCGCCGCCCCCTCGGGGCAGCGGTGTCGTGGTGTCGGGTCCGCGCCGGCTCGGCGGCGAGCTCACCGGCCACCGGGCTCACCACCCCAGGGCGGTGGTCGTCATCCCAGGGCTGTGGCCCTCGGAGGACGAGCGCAGGGCTGGGGTGACGTCGCAGCGGTGTCGTAGCGGCGGGTGTCGCTCTGGTCGGCTCAGCGGTAGGTGCCGACGAGCTCCGCCGCCGGCGCCTGCCCCGCTGGCTCGCGCACGGTTCCGGCGACCCACGCCGGAACGCCCCGGGCGGTGAGCAGCGCGACCGTGGCGTCCGCCTGCTCCGGCGCGACGGCGGCGACCATGCCGACGCCGCAGTTGAAGGCGCGCTCGGACTCCGCCCGCGGCACCCCGTGCTCCTCCATGAGCCGCACCGCGGCCGGGAGCGTCCAGGTGCCGCGGTCCAGGACCGCCTGCAGCCCGTCGGGGACCACGCGCGCGGTGTTGCCGGCCAGCCCGCCGCCGGTGATGTGCGCGAAGGCGTGCACCGCCTCCACGCCGAGCTCCTCGACCAGCGCCAGGCAGTCGCGGGCGTAGATGCGGGTGGGCTCGAGCAGCTCGTCGCCCAGCGGCCGGTCGAGGCCCGCAGGGGTGGCGGCCAGGTCGAGCCCCGCCGCCGAGACCACGCGCCGCACCAGCGAATAGCCGTTGGAGTGGAAGCCGGACGACGCCATCGCGACGACCGCGTCGCCGCTGCGCACCCGCTCCGGACCGAGGACGGCGTCGGCCTCCACGACCCCGACGGCGGTGGCGGCCAGGTCGTAGTCATCGGCGCCCATGAGGTCGCCGTGCTCGGCGGTCTCGCCGCCGACCAGCGCGGCGCCGGCCTGGGTGCACCCTGCCGCGATGCCGGTGACGATCGCGGCGATCCGCTCCGGCACGACCTTCCCGCAGGCCACGTAGTCCTGCAGGAACAGCGGCTCGGCGCCGCAGGCGACCAGGTCGTCGACGACCATCGCCACCAGGTCGATGCCCACCGTGTCGTGCCGGTCCAGCTGCCGGGCCAGGGCGATCTTCGTCCCGACGCCGTCGGTCGAGGACGCCAGCAGGGGCCTGCGGTACTTCTGCACGTCGAGGGCGAACAGGCCGGCGAAGCCGCCGAGCCCGCCGACCACCTCGGGCCGGTTGGTCCGCTCGACAGCGGCCTTCATGAGGGTGACGGCGCGCTCGCCGGCGTCGATGTCGACGCCGGAGGCGGCGTAGGTGAACTGCCCGGCGTCGCTCCCGCGGCTCACGGCCGCCTCAGCGCGTCCTCGGCGCCACCGGGGACCGCGGCGCTTCCGGCCTGCTGACCGGTCCAGCCGCTCACCGCGCGCTGGCCGATGCCCTCGAGCACGTGCTTGCCCAGCACCTCGGGGGCACCCAGCGGGATCGGGTACTCGCCGGTGAAGCAGGCGGTGCACAGCCGGTTGACCGGCTGCTCGGTGGCCGCGATCAGCCCCTGCTCGGAGACGTACCCGAGGGAGTCGGCGTTGACCGACGCCCGCACCCCGTCGATGTCCAGGCCGTTGGCGATCAGCTCGGCCCGGCTGGCGAAGTCGATGCCGTAGAAGCACGGCCACTTGACCGGCGGCGACGCGATGCGGACGTGCACCTCGACCGCACCGGCCTCGCGCAGCATCCGGACCAGCGCGCGCTGCGTGTTGCCGCGCACGATCGAGTCGTCGACGACCACGAGCCGCTTGCCGCGGATGACGTCGCGCAGCGGGTTCAGCTTGAGCCGGATGCCCAGCTGCCGGATGGTCTGGCTGGGCTGGATGAACGTACGGCCCACGTAGGAGTTCTTGACCAGGCCCAGCCCGTACGGGATGCCCGAGGCCTCGGCGTAGCCGACCGCCGCCGGGGTGCCCGACTCGGGCACCGGGATCACGAGGTCGGCGTCGGCGGGGTGCTCCTTCGCCAGCCGGCGGCCGATCTCCACGCGCGCCGCGTGCACGCTGCGCCCGGAGATCGTGGTGTCGGGCCGCGCCAGGTAGACGTACTCGAAGACGCAGCCCTTGGGCTCCGCCGGGGCGAAGTGCTGGCTGCGCAGGCCGTTCTCGTCGATGGCGATCAGCTCGCCGGGCTCGACCTCGCGCACCACGGAGGCGCCGACGATGTCCAGCGCGGCGGTTTCGCTGGCCACGACCCAGCCGCGCTCGAGCCGGCCGAGCACCAGCGGGCGCACGCCCTGCGGGTCACGCGCGGCGTAGAGCGTGTCCTCGTCCATGAAGGTGATGGAGAAGGCGCCCCGCAGCTGCGGCAGCACCTCCATCGCCGCCGCCTCGACCGAGACGTCCTGGTAGGAGGCGATGAGCGCGGTGACCAGGTCCGAGTCGTTGGTCGCCACGAAGGCCCCCGGGACACCGGCGTCGGCGGCCTTGCTGGCGAGCTCGGCAGTGTTGACCAGGTTCCCGTTGTGGCAGAGCGCCAGGCCGGTGCCGGCCTCGGTGGTGCGGAACGTCGGCTGCGCGTTCTCCCACGTGGAGGCCCCGGTCGTCGAGTACCGGGTGTGACCGACGGCCAGGTGGCCGCGGAGGCTGCCGAGGGTCGGCTCGTCGAAGACCTGGCTGACCAGCCCGAGGTCCTTGTAGACGACGACCGAGGCGCCGTCGGACACCGCGATCCCCGCCGCCTCCTGACCGCGGTGCTGGAGCGCGTACAGACCGAAATAGGTCAGCTTCGCGACCTCCTCCCCCGGCGCCCACACACCGAAGACGCCGCAGGCGTCCTGAGGTCCGGGGAACTGGGGATCGAGGTCGTGCGTCAGCCGTCCATCACCGCGAGGCACGGGGTCGAGCGTACCGGCGCGCGCCACCGAACCGAGAGCCGAGCGGGTGGGCCGCGTCACCCCGGTGGGTCGTCGCCGCTGGTCCCGGGGCCGGCGGGCGGGAACCAGGTGTCCGGGCAGCGCGTTGTCGGCCAGTTCCCACCGGCCCCGGAGGTCCGCCTGTGCCCACGCAGCTCGCCCCTCTCCCCCCGGCTGCGGCCCAGGCCGAGCGGTTGATCGCCCTCGGCCTACCCGGGATCGCCGACGTGACGGCGGCCGACCTGCGCGCCGCGGCCGACGGACTCCCCCCCGGCGCCCTGCTGGTGGTGCACCCCGACCGGGCACCCGTGTCGGGGCTCGCCCCGCTCGTGACGCTGGCCGGCAAGCCCGGTTTCGTCGTCGCGGACATGACCGACCTCGACGCCTTCGCACCCGTCGAGTCGGTCGAGCTGCCCGCCACCCCGGTCTACGCCGTGAGCGGACTCGAGCGCGGCGACCAGTGGCGGAACCGGAGCCCGGACGAGGCACTGCCCGCCATCCTGGGTGCCGGCCGGACGCCGCTCACGCTCGGCGAGGGCATCCACTGGCTGCTCCAGTGCCCGGAGGTCCTGGCCCGGAACGCCTGCTTCATGACGATCGGCTCGCGGCTGCGCAGGCCCGACGGACGCCTGGACGCCCGGACCCCGGCGCTGTGGATCAGCAACGGCACCGGGCGCGACGGCCGCGACCGGCGGGGAGCACCCAAGGTCGGCTGGTGCTGGGCCGGCAACCGGCACACCTGGCTCGGCTTCGCCTCCGCGCAGCGGCGCGTCGCCGCCTGACGGGAACCCCGGCGGGGGTCGCGCACGTTTCCCCACCGGCCGCGTCCTCACCGCCGGAGGAGGCAGACGATGGCGAACGACCGACCCGACCCGGGCGACTTCCTGGCGATGGCGCAGCGGATGCTGCGCGATCTCCTCGGCGATGCGCGGGGCACCGACGATCCGTGGTCGGAGGCGACGCGCCGGATGCGCGAGTCCTCCACCCGCGATCCCGGGAGCGCACAGCGGCATCGCGAGCCCAGCCCCAGGGAGCAGCGCGAGAACCTGACGTTCGCCCTCGCCACGCGCGCGGTGGAGGCCCTCGAGGACCTCGCACTCGACGTGGCGGCGATCCGCCAGAACCTCGAGCGGACGAGCCCCCAGCCCCGCACGAGCCCGTCCGATGCCACGAGCGGGTCCGAGCCCGAGGCCGGGTCCGAGCCCACGAGCGGGTCCGAGGCGAAGGGCCGGTCCCAGCCCAAGAGTTCCTCCGAGCCCAAGAGCCGGTCCGAGCCCAAGAGCCGGTCCCAGCCCAAGAGTTCCTCCGAGCCCAAGAGCCGGTCCGGCAGCAAGCGCCGGCGTCCGGCGGAGGACGACACCGCCGGCGGGTGAGCGGGCGGCGTCGTCCCCCGGAACCAGGGGCGGGGGTCAGCCGAGGGTGCGGAGCTCCGCGGCGATCGTGGTGTCGTGGCCGTGTCCGGTCCGCACCACCGTGTCGCCGTGGAGGGTGAACAGCTCCGAGCGGATCGAGTGCTCGATCGTCGGGCGGTCGCTGAACGAGCGCCCGGTGGCTCCCGGACCGCCGCAGAACAGCGTGTCACCGGTGAAGACCGTGCTCAGGTCCGGCGCGTGCAGGCAGGTGCTCCCCGGCGAGTGACCCGGGGTGTGCAGCGCGGTGAGCGTCGCACCGGCCACCGTGAACCGCGTGCCGGCCAGGAGGTCCCGGTCGGGTGCGGCGTCCGGGTGCACGACGTCCCACAGCATCCGGTCCATCGGGTGGAACCAGATCGGGGCGCCGGTCGCCTCGCGGAGCGCCGGCGCGGCGGTGATGTGGTCGTTGTGCCCGTGCGTGAGCACGATCGCGGTGACGTTCCGGCCGCCGACGGCCGCCACGATGGGGGCCGCGTCGTGCGGGGCGTCGATCACCAGCACCTCGTCGTCGTCGCCGACGAGCCACACGTTGTTCTCGACGTCGAAGTCCTGGCCGTCCAGGGAGAAGACGCCGGGGATCACGACCTTCTCGATGCGCGCGGTGCTCACTTGTCGAACACCACGACCGAGCGCAGCACGTCACCGGCGTGCATCTTGTGGAATGCCTCCTCGACGTCGTCCACGCCGATGGTCTCGGTGACGAAGTCGTCGAGCGGGAACCGGCCCTGCAGGTAGAGGTCGACCAGCATCGGGAAGTCGCGGCTGGGCAGGCAGTCGCCGTACCAGGAGCTCTTCACCGCCCCACCCCGGCCGAAGACCTCGATCGCCGGCAGGGTGATCTCCATGCCCGGCGTGGGGACGCCGACCATGACCACGCGGCCGGCGAGGTCGCGGGCGTAGAAGGCCTGCTCGAACACCTTCGGGTGGCCCACGGCGTCGATGGCGACGTCGACGCCGAAGCCACCGGTGGCGGCCTTGATCGCCTCGACGGCGTCGGTCTCCTTCGAGTTCACGGTGTGGGTGGCGCCGAACTTCCGGGCCCACTCCAGCTTCCGGTCGTCGATGTCGACGGCGATGATCGTCGTCGCGCCGGCGAGCTTCGCGCCGGCGATCGCGGCGTCGCCGACGCCGCCGCAGCCGAAGACGGCGACCGTCTCGCCACGCTGCACGCCACCGGTGTTGATCGCCGCGCCGACGCCGGCCATCACCCCGCAGCCGAGCAGCCCGGCGGCCGTCGGGGGCGCAGCCGGATCGACCTTCGTGCACTGCCCGGAGTGGACGAGCGTCTTCTCGGCGAAGGCGCCGATGCCCAGGGCCGGGGAGAGCTCCGTGCCGTCGGCCAGCGTCATCTTCTGCGCGGCGTTGTGGGTGTTGAAGCAGTACTGCAGCGCGCCCTTGCGGCACGCGCGGCACTCGCCGCACACCGCGCGCCAGTTCAGGACGACGTAGTCGCCGACGGCCACGTTGGTGACGCCCTCGCCGACCGCCGCCACCACGCCGGCCGCCTCGTGGCCGAGCAGGAACGGGAAGTCGTCGTTGATGCCGCCCTCGCGGTAGTGCAGGTCGGTGTGGCAGACCCCGCAGGCCTGCACGTCCACGACCGCCTCACCGGGGCCCGGATCGGGAACGACGATGGTTTCCACCGTGACGGGCTGTCCCTTGCCGCGGGCGACCACGCCCCGCACCTCGTACGCCATGCCTGCACCCTAGGCGGAGGCACAGCGGGCGGCTGAATCCCCTTCCGCCCTGCGGTCGGGTGGTCACGCGAGGATCACGAGTTGCATGTTGACCGCGCAATAGCACGGACGGCCACGTACGGTGCGACCCGATAGCGACCCATATCACAGGGCGCGTCCCGGTGGTGTCCATCCGGACGCACCGGTTCCCGTCCCCGGAGGTACACCCCGTGGCAGTACCCAGTTTCCTGGCACGCGAGCGCATTGTCGCCCGGCCAGGATTCAACCGCTGGCTGATCCCGCCGGCGGCTCTCGCCGTCCATCTGTGCATCGGTCAGGCGTACGCGACCAGTGTCTACAAGGTCGCGCTCGTCGAGCACTTCGACACGGGCCTCACCCAGATCGGGATCATCTTCTCGATCGCCATCGTGATGCTCGGCCTCTCGGCCGCCGTCTTCGGCACCTGGGTGGACAAGAACGGCCCCCGCGCCGCCATGTTCACCTCGGCCGTCTTCTGGGTGTCGGGCTTCCTCGTCGGCTCGCTCGGCATCTACACCGAGCAGCTCTGGCTGCTCTACCTCGGCTACGGCTTCCTCGGCGGCATCGGCCTGGGCATCGGCTACATCTCGCCGGTCTCCACGCTCATCAAGTGGTTTCCCGACCGCCCGGGCCTGGCCACCGGCATGGCGATCATGGGTTTCGGTGGTGGCGCGCTCATCGCCTCGCCGCTGTCCCGCCAGCTCATGAACTGGTACGACCCGAACTACGACCCGGCCATCGCCGGCACGGTGCCCAGCGGTAACGCCGTCGCGGGCCTGTTCCTGACCCTGGGCCTGATCTACCTGGTCTTCATGATGTTCGGCGCGTTCATCATCCGCGTCCCGGCGGCCAACTGGCGGCCCGACGGCTTCGACCCGTCGGCCGTCAAGCAGAAGTCGCTGGTCACCACGGAGAACGTCTCGGCCAACAACGCGATCAAGACGCCGCAGTTCTGGCTGCTCTGGACGGTGCTGTTCTGCAACGTGACCGCGGGCATCGGCATCCTCGAGCAGGCCGCGCCGATGATCCAGGACTTCTTCCGCACCGGGGAGACCTCCACCGTCCTCGCCGCCACGGCTGCGGGCTTCGTCGGCCTGCTGTCGCTGTTCAACATGGCGGGCCGCTTCGTGTGGTCCTCGACGTCGGACTACATCGGGCGCAAGCCGATCTACATGGTCTACCTCGGCGTCGGCATCGTGCTGTACGTCATCCTGGCGACCCTCGGCAGCACCGCGACCTGGATCTTCGTGGTCACCGCCGCGATCATCATCAGCTTCTACGGTGGTGGCTTCGCGACGGTCCCGGCCTACCTGCGCGATCTCTTCGGCACCTACCAGGTGGGCGCCATCCACGGCCGGCTGCTGACCGCCTGGGCGGCCGCCGGCGTCGTCGGCCCGCTGATCATCAACGGCGTCCTCGACGCCCGCGGGACGCCGGGTCAGCTCGTCGCCGGTGACTACCGGCCCGCGCTGTTCATCATGGTCGGCCTGCTGGCCGTCGGCTTCGTCGCGAACCTGCTGATCAAGCCGGTGTCGGAGAAGTACTTCGAGCCCAAGCAGACCGACATCCCCACCACGGCCGCCGAGCCCGAACGGAGCATCCGATGAGCACTCCCGCGTCCCGGACCGGCGAGCAGCCGACCACGCACACGCCGGTGGCCCTGATCGCCTTCGCGTGGACCCTGGTCGGCGTCCCGCTGGCCTACGGCCTGTACAACACGGTGAAGGCGGCCAGCGCGCTCTTCGGCGGCTGACCCTCGCACCACCCGCAGCGGCGGGGATCCCTCCCGGGATCCCCGCCGCTGTCGTGTTCCCGGGGCCTCAGCGGAGCGGACGAAGCGGGAGCAGAGCGGAGAGGTCGGCGCGGTTGCCGCTCGCGGTGAGCGTCCCCCCGGCGACGGCCTCGTCCCAGGTGAGCTGCCCGGTGGCCAGCCGGAGCCAGGTCGCCGCGTCGGTCTCGACGACGTTCGGCGGCGTGCCGCGGGTGTGCCGGGGCCCCTCGACGCACTGGACGGCGACGTGCGGCGGCACCCGCAGCTCCACCGAGCGGCCCGGCACCTGCTGGGCCAGCCAGCGCGCCGTCGTCTTCACGGCGGCACCCAGCACCGCCCGGGGCGGCTGCTCCGCCTCCCCCGCCAGCCAGGCCCGCACCGGGTCGACCACCGCCCGCAGCTCCTCGGCCGGGATGGGCGCCGGCATCAGGACGTGGGGACGGTGCCCGCCGGGACGGTGAGCGGGGTGCTGTGCTCCGGACCGCCGAAGAGAGCCGGCAGCGTCGCGGTCCACGCGGCGCGCAGCTCGGCCAGCGGCAGCTCGAGCAGGCCGGCCACGGCGACCGAGTCGCCCCCCGTCGTCCCGAGCTCGGTGACCGGCACGCCCGCCCACTCGGCGGTGGTCTTCACCCCGCCCGGGTCGGACGTGGTGACGACCGCCCGGGCGGCGGACTCGCTGAACAGCGCGGTGAACGGGTCCGCACCGAGGTCCAGGGCGGCGCCGACGCCGTACCGCAGCGCCGACTCGGTGAGCGCCTGGGCCAGCCCGCCGTCGGCCAGGTCGTGCGCGGAGCTGATCACGCCTTCGCGGCCGAGGGCGCCCAGCAGGTCGCCCAGCGTCCGCTCCGCGGCCAGGTCGACCGCCGGCGGCCGCCCCCCGAGGTGGTCGTGCACGACGCTCGCCCACGCGGAGCCGCCGAACTCCGGGTGGGTGGTGCCCAGCAGGAGCACCGTCTCCCCGGCCGCCCGCCAGCCGGAGGAGACCCGGGTGCGGACGTCCTGGTGCACACCGAGCACACCGATGACCGGGGTCGGGTTGATCGCCACGTCCCCGGTCTGGTTGTAGAGGCTGACGTTGCCACCGGTGACCGGCAGGCCGAGCTCGCGGCAGCCGTCGGCCAGGCCGCGCACGGCCTCGGCGAACTGCCACATCACCTCGGGGTTCTCCGGGGAGCCGAAGTTGAGGCAGTTGGTGACGGCGAGAGGCTTCGCGCCGGAGACGGCCACGTTGCGGTAAGCCTCGGCGAGGTTGAGCTGCGCGCCGGTGTAGGGGTCCAGGCGGGCGTACCGGCCGTTGCCGTCGAGCGAGAGCGCGATGCCGCGGTGGCTCTGCTCGTCGATGCGCACCACCCCGGCGTCGTCGGGCTGGGCGAGCACCGTGTTGCCGCGGACGTAGCGGTCGTACTGCTCGGTGACCCACGTCTTGTCCGCGCCGTCCGGGCTGCTGACGACGGCCAGCCAGTGGGCCTGCAGCTCGGCGCCGGTCTGCGGCCGGGGCAGGTTCCCGGCGTCATCGGCCTGCAGGGCGTCGAGGTCGCGCGGCCGGGCCATCGGCCGCTCGTACACCGGGCCCTCGTGGGCCACGGTCCGCGGCGGGACGTCGACGATCCGCTCGCCGTGCCAGTCGACGGTGAGCCGGTCGCCGTCGGTGACCTCACCGATGACGGTGGCCAGCACGTCCCACTTCCGGCAGACGGCCAGGAAGGCGTCGACCTTGTCCGGCTCCACGATCGCGCACATCCGCTCCTGCGACTCGCTCATCAGGATCTCGGCCGGCGTGAGGGTGCTGTCGCGCAGCGGGACGGTGTCGAGGTCGACGTGCATGCCGCCGGTGCCGGCGCTGGCCAGCTCGCTGGTGGCGCAGGAGAGGCCGGCGCCGCCGAGGTCCTGGATGCCGGTGACGAGGTCCTGCTGGAAGATCTCCAGGCACGCCTCGATGAGCAGCTTCTCGGTGAACGGGTCGCCCACCTGCACGCTCGGGCGCTTCGCCGGGCCCTCGGCGTCGAAGGTCTCGCTGGCCAGCACGCTGACCCCGCCGATGCCGTCGCCGCCGGTGCGGGCGCCGAACAGGATGACCTTGTTCCCGACTCCCTCGGCCTTGGCCAGCCGCACGTCCTCGTGCTTCATGACCCCGACGCACAGCGCGTTGACCAGCGGGTTGCCGGCGTAGCAGTCGTCGAAGAGGACCTCGCCGCCGATGTTGGGCAGGCCCAGGCAGTTGCCGTAGCCCCCTACCCCGGCGACGACGCCGGGCAGCACGCGGGCGGTGTCGGGGGCGTCGGCGCGGCCGAACCGGAGCGAGTCCATGACCGCGATCGGGCGGGCGCCCATGGTCAGGATGTCGCGCACGATGCCGCCGACGCCGGTGGCCGCGCCCTGGTAGGGCTCGACGTAGCTCGGATGGTTGTGGCTCTCGACCTTGAAGGTCACCGCGTAGCCGTCGCCGACGTCGACCACACCGGCGTTCTCGCCGATGCCGACCAGCAGTGCGTCGCTGGGCGGCAGGTCACCGAACTGCCGGAGGTGGACCTTGGAGCTCTTGTAGGAGCAGTGCTCGCTCCACATGACGCTGTACATCGCGAGCTCCGCCGTGGTCGGGCGGCGGCCGAGGATGCTCTTGATGCGGTCGTACTCGTCGGCCTTGAGGCCCAGCTCGGCGTAGGGCTGCTCGTCGTCGGGGGTGCTCGCCGCCAGCTCGACGGTGTCGAGCCGGTTGGCGAGCCGGCCGGGTCCGGTGTCGAGGTCGGAGAGCCCCGCGGTCGCGCTGGCCCGACCCGCCGTCACGTCGTCGCTCACGCGTTCACGACCGCCTTCAGGACGCTGGTGAAGAAGCCCAGGCCGTCGGTCGACGGCCCGGTGAGGTCCTCGATCGCGTGCTCGGGGTGCGGCATGAGGCCGACGACCCGGCCGTTCTCGCTGGTGACGCCGGCGATGTCGCGGCTGGACCCGTTCGGGTTCCCGTCGACGTAGCGGAACACGACCCGGCCCTCGCCCTCCAGCCGGTCCAGCTCGGCGTCGGCGGCGACGTAGCGGCCCTCACCGTTCTTCACGGGGATGACGATGCGCTGGCCGGTCGCGTAGTCCTGCGTCCAGGCCGTGTCGGCGCGCTCGACCACCAGCACCTGGTCGCGGTTGCGGAAGTGCAGGTGGCTGTTGCGGGTCAGCGCGCCCGGCAGGAGCCCGGCCTCGCAGAGCACCTGGAAGCCGTTGCAGATGCCGAGCACCGGGAGGCCGCGGTTCGCCGCGGCCACGACGTCCTGCATCAGCGGGGAGCGGGCGGCGATGGCACCGGCGCGGAGGTAGTCGCCGTAGGAGAAGCCACCGGGGAGGACGACGGCGTCGACGTCCTGCAGGTCGTGGTCGGCGTGCCAGAGGGCGACGGGCTCACCCCCGGCGAGCCGCACCGCGCGCGCGGCGTCGACGTCGTCCAGGGAGCCCGGGAAGGTGATGACACCGATGCGCACAGCGGTTCTCTCAGTCGTTGGGGAGGTGCAGCTCGACGTCCTCGATGACCGGGTTGGCCAGCAGCGTCTCGGCGATCTGCTTCAGCTCGGCCTCGTCGGGGGTCCCGTCGACCTCGAGCACGAAGTGCTTGCCCTGGCGGACGCTCCGGACGGAGTCGTGGCCGAGCCGGCCGAGGGCACCGAGGACGGCCTGCCCCTGAGGGTCGGAGATCTCCGGCTTCAGGACGACGTCGACGACCACGCGGGACATGCCGCCGAGGGTACCGGGGCTTCCCCCCGACCCCCGCGTGACCCTGCTCTCCCCGGCCGGACCCCGCCGAGTGCTCCCGTGCCCCGGCGAGATCTGCACAGCGGCCCTCATCAGCCCGTTGGACGGGGCCACATCGCAGATCTCACCGGGCGAGCGCCCGGGCGGTCTCGGTAACCACCTGGTCCGGACGCCCGAGGACGTCCGCCGAGCTGAAGCGGAGGACCGTCCACCCCGCGGCGACCAGCGCGTTCTGGCGCCGGAGGTCCCGGACGAAGACCGCGCGGTCGCGGTGCAGATCGCCGTCGAACTCGACGAGGACCCGGCGCTCCGGCCAGGCCAGGTCGGCGCGGAACTCCCCGCCCGGCGTCCGGACGGGGTGCTGCAGCACCGGAGCCGGCAACCCGGCGGCGTGGATGAGCCAGCGGAGCACCGACTCCATGGGCGACTCCGCCCGCGGATCGGCGACGGGGAGCACCGACCGCGCCCGCGCGGACCCCCTCCCTGCCGGTCGCAGCGCCAACTGCTCCTCCAGGTCGGCGGGCGTGCACCACGACCCGAGCAGCTGGTCGGTCACCGCGAGGAGAGCAGCCGGCGGCAGCGTCGCCGCGAGATCGCGCCAGGTCCGCCGCGGGGTGGTCAGGGGGAAGCCGAGGCGCTGGTCGACCTCGCCGGGGCCCAGGGGGGAGCGGTGGATGCAGCGGTCGGCGCGGGCGCGCACGGCCGAGCCCGTGGCCACGGTCAGGTGGACCCGGCCGTCGTCCCGCTGCAGGGGGATGTCCACGCCCCAGATCGCCGCCGCGGTCCGGTGGCTGACGACAGCACCGGGCGGCGCGGTCAGCAGCACCGCCTCGATCCGGACCGTGACGTCGTCCACCAAAGCGCGGGGCACGTAGGTGTCCCTCGACAGCCGGACGACGTCGCGGTGCCGGAGCTGCTTGCCGCTGATCCCGGCCGCCGCCGCCATCGCACGCGTCGCCGGTGCGGTGAGTCGGGAGCGGGCGGGACGCGCGGGCACCGGGGGATGGTGGCCGCTGCCAGCCGCATGGCGCGGCGGCTGTCCACAGACGCTTTTCGAGATATGCGATCTGGCCCCTGTGCCGGCCCTGATGGGGGCGAGTGTGCAGATCTCGCGCGTCGGGGTCAGGCGAAGCGGCGGCCGGTGAGCTGCTCGTAGGCGGTCACGTAGCGCTCGCGGGTGGCGGCGACGACGTCGGCGGGCAGCTCGGGCGGCTCGGAGACGCGGTCCCAGCCGGACGACGTCAGCCAGTCGCGCACGAACTGCTTGTCGTAGGAGGGCTGCACCGCGCCCGGCGACCAGGTGCCGGCCGGCCAGAACCGCGAGGAGTCGGGGGTGAGCACCTCGTCGCCGAGCACGAGTCCGCCGTCGGGCGCGACCCCGAACTCGAACTTGGTGTCGGCCAGCACGATGCCCGCCTCGGCCGCGATCTCCGCACCCCGCCGGTAGAGCGCCAGCGTCAGCTCGCGCAGCTCCTCGGCCCGTTCGGCACCCACCGCGGAGACGACGGCGGCGAAGTCGATCGCCTCGTCGTGCTCACCCACCTCGGCCTTGGTGGACGGCGTGAACACCGGCGCGGGGAGCTTCGAGCCCTCCACCAGCCCGGCGGGCAGGGGGACGTCGCGGATCGAGCCGGTCCGCTCGTACTCCTTCGTCCCCGAACCGGACAGGTAGCCGCGGGCCACGCACTCCACCGGGAGCATCTCCAGCCGCCGCACCAGCATCGCGCGACCGGTCACCGATGCGGGCACGTCCACCGCCGACACCAGGTGGTGCGAGGCCCCGAACGAGTCCAGCACCGGGGTCAGCTGGTCGAACCACCACACCGACAGCTGGGTGAGCACCCGCCCCTTGTCCGGGATCGGCGTGGGCAGCACCCAGTCGTAGGCCGAGATGCGGTCCGAGGCCACGAGCAGCAGCTGGTCGTCGCCGGCGTCGTAGATCTCCCGCACCTTGCCGCGGGCGACCAGCGGGAGATCCACGCTCACGACAGCGCGGCCAGCCGGTCGAACAACGGCCCCAGGTTGGCGACGTACTCCTCCGGCCGGCAGATCTCGTCCAGCCGCGCCTCGTCCAGCGTCACGCCCGAGGCAGCAGCGCGCGTCCGCAGCGTCTCCCGGAAGGGAGTGCCCGAGTTCCACGTCTCCATGGCCGCCGACTGGACCAGCGCGTAGGCGTCCTCGCGGGACTGCCCGCTCTCCACCAGCTCGAGCAGCACCGACGAGGTGTAGATGAGCCCTCCGGTGGACTCGAGGTTCGCCCGCATCCGGTCGGCGTCGACCACCAGGTTCTCCACCAGGCCCGCGGTCAGGTTCAGCAGGTAGTCGGTGGTGATGGCGGCGTCGGGGAGGAACACCCGCTCGGTGGAGGAGTGCGAGATGTCGCGCTCGTGCCAGAGCGGGATGCCCTCCATGACCGGCACGATCGCCGCCCGGACCACCCGTGCGAGCCCGGCGATGCGCTCGGAGCGGATCGGGTTCTTCTTGTGCGGCATCGCGCTCGAGCCCTTCTGGCCCGAGCCGAACGCCTCCGACAGCTCGCGCACCTCGGTGCGCTGACCGTGCCGGACCTCCAGCGCGATCGCCTCGCAGACCGTGGCGATGATCGCCAGCGCCGAGACCCACTCGCTGATCCCGTCGCGGAGCACCACCTGGGTGGAGGCGTCGGCGGGCCGGAGGTCCAGCGCCTCGGCGACGGCGACCTCGACCGAGGGGTCGATCAGCGAGTACGTGCCCACGGCGCCGGAGATCGCCACCACGCCGACGGCATCGCGCGCCGCGCGCAGCCGGTCGCGCGAGCGGGCGGCGGCGAAGGCCAGGTCGGCGACCCGGTGCCCCCACACGACGGGCTCGGCGTGCACGCCGTGCGTCCGCCCGACCTTGATCGTCGAACGGTGCGCCAGCCCGTGGTCGCGCAGGGCCGCCACGAGCCGGTCGGCCTTGGCCAGCAGGATGTCGGTGGCCTCGGTGAGCTGGACGGCCAGCGCGGTGTCGAGCAGGTCCGACGACGTCATGCCGTGGTGCACGAACGCCGCCGCCGAGCGGGGTTCGGTGTTGTCGGCCCAGGCCGTGAGGAAGGCGATGACGTCGTGCTGCGTCGTCTCCTCGATCTCGGCGACCCGTTCGGCGGTGGGCGGGGGCGCGTTGCGCACCGGCTCGACGACGTCGGCCGGGACGCGGCCCGCGGCGGCGTGCGCCTCGAGCACAAGCGTCTCGACGCGGCACCACAGCTCGTACTTGTGGGCGTCGCTCCAGACCCGGCCCATGTCCGGAAGGGTGTAGCGCTCGATCATGCGGGTACCGCCCGCCACCGGTCAGCTCGTCGCAGCACGGGGACAGTCTCCCGTAGGGCTAGCGTGATCACGAACGGCCCCTACCGGAGGTGATCGATGCGGCGTCGCGCCCGTGATCTCGCCGTGCGCACCGGGGACCTCGCCGCGCGCGCCCGCGACCGGATCCGTGCCGCCCGCGAGCACGATCCGCACGCCTGGCACCACCACCACGGGCCACCCGATCCCTATCCGGTCGGCATCCGGCACGATCCCGTGCCCGACGGGCCGGGCGATCGGCCGGACGACGCCGGCGCCACCAGCCCGCCCCTGGGCAGCCCGACCCCCGGCGCCCCGGACCTGGACGGCGTGGTCGGTCCCGGCGGGGTCGGCGGCCCGCCCGACGCCCGCTCCCCCGAGGGGTCCGGGCCGCGCCCTCCCGGGCCGCCGGCCGTCGTCCAGCCCGCCCACGCGGAGGACGACGTCCCGTTCGGGCTGCGCACGGCGGCCGCCTGGTCCTGGCGGCTCATCGTGGTGATCGCCGGCTTCTACGTCCTGCTCTCCGCCGCCGCCTACATCGCCGTCGTCGTCGTCCCGGTGCTGGTGGCGCTGCTGCTGGCGGCGCTGCTGCAACCGGGTGCCGCGGGACTCGCCAGACGCGGCTGGCCGCCCCCGCTGGCCGCCTTCACGATGCTGCTGGTGGGCCTCACCGTGGTGGCCGGGATCATCACGCTGGTCGTCGAGCGGTTCACCGCGGGCTTCGCCGACCTGGCCGAGCAGGTGAGCGAGGGCCTCGAGCAGGTCCAGACCTTCGTCGTCCGGCGGTTCCCCATCAGCGAGGGCCAGCTCGCCGACCTCCTCGACCAGGCCCAGGACGTGCTCCTGGACAACCAGGACACGCTGGCCTCCGGGGCGCTGACGACCGCGGCGACGGTGGGCGAGGTCGTCACCGGCATCGTGCTGGCGCTGTTCACCCTCTTCTTCTTCCTCAAGGACGGCCGGTCGATCTGGCTGTGGCTGGTGGGCCTGTTCCCCGCCGCCTCCCGCGCCTACCTCGACGAGGCCGCCCGGCGTTCGTGGCGCACGCTGATCTCCTACGTCCGCGCCACCGTGGTCGTGGCGCTGGTCGATGCCGTCGGCATCGGCGTCGGGCTGGCCGTCCTCGGGGTGCCGCTGGTGATCCCGCTGGCGGCGCTGGTCTTCCTCGGCGCGTTCGTGCCGATCATCGGTGGCTTCCTGGCCGGCACGGTGGCGGTCCTGGTGGCCCTGGTCTCCAACGGCCCGATCACCGCGCTGATCACGCTCGCCATCGTCATCGGCGTCATGCAGCTGGAAGGCCACGTGCTCCAGCCGCTGCTGCTGGGCCGGGCGGTGCGCGTGCACCCGCTGGCCGTGGTCCTCGCGATCGCCGCGGGCCTGCTCGTCGGCGGCATCTTCGGCGCGCTGATCGCCGTCCCCACGGTGGCGTGCGTGAACGTCGCGGGCACCTACCTCAGCCGCCGGCACGAGGGGCCACGGCCGCCCGAACCACGCCCGGAGCGGGCGCGGCCCGTGGTCGCGGCGAGCTAACCGGGAAGGTCGATGCGGCCCTCGACGGCGGCGAGCGCGATGTCGGTGCGCCAGTGCGCGTCGGCCAGCCGGACGCCGGCGACCCGCTCGTAGGCGGCCTGCCGGGCGGCGGCCAGGTCCGAGCCGGTGGCGGTGACGGCGAGGACCCGCCCACCGGCGGAGCGGACCGTGCCGTCGTCGGCGAGCGCGGTGCCGGCGTGCAGCACGCCCTCGCCCTCGGCCCCGGTGATCGGGTCGCCGGTGCGCGGCGCCTCGGGGTACCCCGGTGCGGCGACGACGACGGTCACCGCCGCGCCGTCCCGCCAGCGCAGCGGCGGGTGGTCGGCGAGGGTGCCGGTGGCCGCGGCGTGCAGCAGCCCGCCCAGCGGGGTCTCCAGCAGCGGCAGCACCACCTGCGTCTCCGGGTCCCCGAACCGGGCGTTGAACTCCACCACCCGCACGCCGCGGGAGGTGAGGGCCAACCCGGCGTAGAGCAGGCCGCTGAACGTCTCGCCGCGGCGTGCCATCTCGTCCACGGTCGGCTGCAGCACGGTGGCGAGGACCTCGTCGACCAGCCCGGGCGGTGCCCACGGCAGCGGGGCGTAGGCCCCCATGCCGCCGGTGTTGGGACCGCCGTCACCGTCGTCCCGGCGCTTGAAGTCCTGCGCGGGCACCAGCGGCAGCACCGTCGTCCCGTCGGTGACGGCGAACAGCGACACCTCGGGGCCGTCGAGGAACTCCTCGACCAGCACCGCTCCCCCGGCGTCGAGCACCCCGCGCCCGTGCGCCAGGGCGGCGTCGCGGTCCGGGGTCACCAGCACACCCTTGCCGGCGGCCAGCCCGTCGTCCTTGACCACGTAGGGGGCGCCGCCGGTGAGCGCGGCGACCTCGTCGAGCGCCGTCTCCAGCTCCGCCGGGCCACCGACGGGCCACGAGCGGGCGGTGGGGACGCCGGCCGCCGTCATCACGTGCTTGGCGAAGGACTTGCTGCCCTCCAGCTGCGCGGCCTGCGCCGAGGGCCCGAAGCAGGCGATGCCGGCCTCGCGGACGGCGTCGGCCGCTCCGGCGACCAGCGGCACCTCGGGGCCGATCACCACCAGGTCGGCCCCCCAGTCCCGGGCCAGCGCCGCCACCGCGACCGGATCGGCCGCGGCGAGCTGTTCCCCTCCGGGGGGCGGCGGCGCGGCCACCCGGGTCCCGGCGTTGCCGGGGGCGCAGGCGAGCTCGCGAACCGCAGGGTCGGACTGGAGAGCCACGCACAGGGCGTGCTCCCGGGCACCGGAGCCGATCACCAGCACGCGCACGAGCCGCGACCCTACCGATGCCCGGCCGGCCACGCTCCGGGCGGCGCCGCCGGGCGGCGAGTCACACCAGCCACAGACACCTCGGGTGATGTCTGTCACAGCAGAGGTGGTCGTCCGCTGGTCAGCGAGCTGGCCTTTCGATCGTGCGCAACCCGTCCCCTCCAGTTCGCCCCGGATTCACCCGATTCCTGTGTGGTGGGTGCCATGCGCGCGACCGAGTCGCTGGCCGTCCGGCCAGGGGCACGCCTTCCCCGGCCCGTCGTCATCGGACACCGCGGCGCTCCGGCCTACCGGCCGGAGCACACGCGGGCCAGCTTCGAGCTGGCCATCGACCTGGGTGCCGACCTCATCGAGCCCGACGTCGTGCTCAGCCGCGACGGCGTGCTCGTCGTCCGGCACGAGAACGAGCTCTCCGTCTCCACCGACGTCGCCGACCACCCGGAGTTCGCCGACCGCCGGACCACCAAGCTGGTCGACGGCGAGCTGTGGACCGGCTGGTTCACCGAGGACTTCACCCACGCCGAGCTGCGCACCCTCCGCGCGGTCGAGCGGATGCCGTCCCTGCGGCCGCTGAACACCGCCTACGACGGCCGCTACGGCATCCTGACGCTGGCCGAGGTCGTCGAGCTGGCCCGCTGCCGGTCGACCGCCGACCGGCCGGTGCGGGTGCTCGCCGAGCTGAAGCACCCCGGGTACTGGGCCGCGCTGGGCATGCACATGGGCGAGCTGGTGGCCGAGGAGCTGCGCCGGCTCGGTGCCGACAGCGCCGAGGGCACCGTGGTGGTGCAGGCGTTCGACCCCGCCGTCCTGCGCGACCTGCGTGCCCGGCTGGGCGAGGACGGCCCCCGGCTGGTCCAGCTGGTCGGTGACGACACGGCAGGCGATGCGATGGTCACCCCGGCCGGTCTGCGGGAGATCTCCACCTACGCGCAGGGCATCGCCCCGAGCCGCGACCGGATCCTGGCCAGCGGTGCCCAGCAGGCGGTCACCGGCACCCCGCACGTGGTCACCCAGGCACACGCCGCGGAGCTGACGGTCCTCTGCTGGACGCTGCGGGCGGAGAACACCTTCCTCCCCGCCCACCTGCGGCGCGGCGACGCTCCCGGAGGGCTCGGGGACGCCGTCGGCGACGCCCTGGCCCTGCTCGCCCTCGGGGTCGACGGCCTGATCAGCGACTCCCCCGAGCACGCCGTCCGCGCCCGCACCGCCATGGCCGCCCAGCTGGTCTGAGCGCCACCGCACGTCGGTGCGGCGCGGAGCCCGGAGGGCCCCGGCACAGCCCACGCGCCGGCTCAGCGCGAGCCGGTCCCCCGCCTGGCCGCGGTGTCGTCCGGAGGGCGACGAGGTCGCTGCGCCCGGTGCACGCTCCGCAGCCGGGCGCGTTCCTCGGCCCGGGCCCGGGCATCGACACGGAGCCGCTGGCGGTGGGCCTCGCCCTGCAGCTTCCGCCAGGCGGTGAAGCGGGCGGGGTCCAGCCGGCCGTCCTCGAGGGCCGTGGCGACGGCGCACCCGGGTTCGGTGCGGTGCGCGCAGTCGCGGTACCGGCACGCGGTGGCGAGCTCCGCGACGTCGGCGAACGCCCGGTCGACGCCCCCAGCGTCGTCGTGCAGACCCAGTTCGCGCATCCCGGGCGTGTCGATCAGCAGCCCGCCACCGGGCAGCCGGTGCAGCTCCCGGGCGGTCGTGGTGTGCCGCCCGCGGCCGTCCTCGCGGATGTCCCGGGTGCCGGCCACCGCCCGGCCGGCCAGCGCGTTGGCGAGGCTGGACTTCCCGACGCCGGAGGGGCCGACCATCGCCGCCGTCCGGCCGGGGCCGACGAGCTGACCGACAGCGGCCAGCCCCTGCCCCGTCACCGAGCTGACCGGCAGCACCGGGACGCCGAGCGCGTCCTCGGCGACCTGCCCCACCACGGCGGCCACGTCGTCGCACAGGTCGGCCTTCGTCAGGACGACGACGGGAGCCGCCCCGCTGCTCCAGGCCACCGCGAGGTAGCGCTCGATGCGCCGCACCCGCGCCTGGCCGATCAGCGCGTCGACGACGAGGACCACGTCGACGTTGGCCGCCACGACCTGCGCCGCCGACGTCCGGCCCGCGGCGGTGCGGGTGAAGGCGCTGCGACGCGGGAGGACGGCGAGCGCCAGCTCCCCGCGCAGCGCCACCCAGTCCCCCACGGCCGGACCGGCCTCGTGGTGCACGGCGGCGGACGGGTGCACGCGTCGCTCACCGCCCGCGGCGAGCACGGCCAGCCGGCCGCGGTCGACCCGCAGCACCCGCCCGGGCTCGCAGCCGGGCGGGAGCTCGGCGACGCGGTCGGCCGTCCAACCCAGCGCGAGGAGATCCACGCCGGCGATGGTGACGCCCGGTCCGCCCCGCTGTCGCGGGGTTTTCTCAGGCGATGAGGTCGTGGATCACGACGTTCTCGTCGCGGCCGGGGCCGACGCCGATCACGCTGATCCGGGCCCCGGAGAGCTCCTCCAGCCGCCGCACGTAGGCCTGGGCGGCCGCGGGCAGCTCGTCGAAGGTCCGGCAGTGCCGGATGTCCTCGAACCAGCCCGGCATCTCCTCGTAGACCGGCTTCGCGTGGTGGAAGTCGGTCTGCGTCATGGGCATCTCGTCGTGCCGGACGCCGTCGATCTCGTAGGCGACGCAGATCGGCACGGTCTCGAGCCCCGAGAGCACGTCGAGCTTGGTGAGGAAGTAGTCGGTGATCCCGTTGACGCGGCTGGCGTAGCGGGCCACGACGGCGTCGAACCAGCCGCAGCGCCGGTCGCGCCCGGTGGTGACGCCGACCTCGCCGCCCTGCTTGCGCAGGTACTCGCCCCACTGGTCGTGCAGCTCCGTGGGGAACGGGCCGGAGCCGACGCGGGTGGTGTACGCCTTGAGGATGCCCACGACGCGCTCGATCCGCGTCGGGCCTACCCCGGCGCCGACGGCCGCCCCGCCCGCGGTCGGGTTGGACGAGGTGACGAACGGGTACGTGCCGTGGTCGACGTCGAGCAGCGTGCCCTGCGAGCCCTCGAGCAGCACCCACTCGCCGGCGTCGAGCGCATTGCCCAGCAGCAGCCGCGTGTCGACGATGCGGTGCCGGAGCGCCTCGGCGTACTGGCTGTACTCCTCGACGACCTCGTCGACGTCGATGGCCTTGCGGTTGTAGACCTTGACCAGGACCTGGTTCTTCTCCTGGAGCGTCCCCTCCAGCTTCTGCCGGAGGATCGACAGGTCGAGCAGGTCCTGCACCCGGATGCCCACGCGGGCGACCTTGTCGCCGTAGGCGGGGCCGATGCCCCGGCCGGTGGTGCCGATCTTCCGCTTGCCCAGGAACCGCTCGGTGACCCGGTCCAGCGCCCGGTGGTGCGGCATGATCAGGTGCGCGTCCGAGGAGATCACCAGCCGCGAGGTGTCGACCCCGCGCTCCTCCAGGCCCGCCAGCTCGTCGATGAGCACCTGCGGGTCGATCACGACACCGTTGCCGATCACCGGCGTGCAGCCCGGCGTCAGGATCCCGGACGGGATCAGGTGGAGGGCGTACTTCTCACCGTCGGGCGTGATCACCGTGTGCCCGGCGTTGTTGCCACCCTGGTAACGGACGACGTAGGGGACGCGGCCGCCGAGCAGGTCGGTGGCCTTGCCCTTGCCCTCGTCGCCCCACTGGGCACCGATCAGCACGACAGCGGGCATCGGCTCCTGGGTCTCCTGTTCGGTGGGGTGACGGTCGGCGCACGACACCCGGATCGATCCGGCCGGCAGGTCGGCCGGGACGGTGGGGCTGGACGGGTGACAGGGTATCGGCATGTCGTCGGTCGAGTTGGACCTCCGCCGCCTGGGTCCCGGGGAGGCGCCGTTGCGGAGCCAGCTGGAGCCGGTCGCCGGGGCCGGGCAGCTGGTGGTGCGCGGCCCGGTCGCGGCCCTGTCGGGGGTGCTGGCGGCGCTGCTGAAGGCCGGGCGCACGGCAGAGGTGCCGGTGGCCTGGGAGCCGACCGCCGACAAGGGCTCGGCCGCCCTGGCGCGCGCGCTGGGGCTCGGCACGGGCACCACCCGGGATCTCACCCTCGTCCGCGACGACCACGGTGGTGTGCTGCTGCACCACGGCCGGATCGAGGCCCCCGGGAACGGCCGCCGCTCCCTGTCGCGCCGGCTGGGCCTGCAGGCGTACCACGACGACATCAAGGTGGCCGACGGCGAGATCACCCGGATCGACGTCCGACCGGACTGGACCGCCGTCGACACCATCGGCGTGACGGTGATGACCCAGCCGCTGCGCCCCACCCGGCAGACCAGCGGGCGCGCCCTCCAGGTCGCCTCCGACCCCGCTCGGGTGGTGCGCGACGGGGTGCCCTACGTGCGCCCCGTCCCCCGGTGGACCTGGTACGCCGACGACCGGGTGCGGTGGCGCCTGGTCCCCTAGGAGCGGCCTGCGCGGGGCCGGGGCCGTCGTGGACACTGGTGGGGCACCCGACCGCCCGAGGAGGACCCGCTGCCGACGTCCTGCTGTCCCGCTGGGTCGACGTGCCGGTGATCACCGATCCGCGCACCTCGTTCGGGTCCCGCGCCGCCGTGGCCCCCACCGGCCGCCGCTCCCTGGCGCGCACGCTCACCCGGCCGAGCCTGCCCGCCGTCGTCGGACTCCTCGTGGTCGTCGCCTTCTTCGCGGTGCGCGTGCCGGACCTGGTCAGCCCCTTCGGGCTGGCGACGGTCCTGGACACCGCGGCGCTGCTCGGCATCGGCGGCGTCGCCGTCGCGCTCCTGCTGGTGGCGGGGCAGTTCGACCTCTCGGTCGGGGTGGTCGCCGTCGCCAGCTCACTGCTCACGGCGCTGCTGATCGGCCACGCGGGGTGGGGCACCTGGCCGGCCCTGCTCGTCTCGCTGCTGGCGGCGCTGCTCGTGGGGGTGGTCAACGGCGTGCTCGTCGTGAACACCGGCCTGCCGAGCTTCCTGGTGACCCTGGCGACCTTCCTGATCCTGCAGGGCACCTCGCAGGCCGGGGCCCAGGAGGTCGCCGGCGGCACGCGGATCGGCGGTCTGGACCAGGCCCCTGGCTGGTCGTCGGCGACGGCTGTCTTCGACGCGACCGCGCAGCTGGGCAACGGCCGGTTCAGCGTGAGCATCCTCTGGTGGCTCGGCCTCACCGCGCTGGCCACCTGGGCGCTGTGGCGGACCAAGTTCGGCAACGCGGTGTTCGCCAGCGGGGGCGCCCGGCGAGCCGCGCGTGAGCTCGGCGTCCCGGTGCGCCGGACCACGGTGGCGCTGTTCTGCCTCACCGCGGCAGCGGGCTGGCTGCTCGGCACCATGACGCTGGTGCGGCTGGGCAGCGTCCAGGCCGGCGGGACCGTCGGCATCCTCAGCGGGATCGACTTCATCGTGGTGGCGGTCATCGGCGGCTGCCTGCTGACCGGCGGATACGGGTCGACGATCGGCGCCGCCGTCGGCGCCCTGCTGTACGCGGTGGCCCGGCAGGGCATCACCCTGGCCGACTGGGACACCCGCTGGTTCCAGGCACTGCTGGGGGTGCTCCTGCTGGTGGCGCTGCTGGCCAACGGCGAGGTGCGCCGGCGGCTCCGGGCGAGGCCACGGTCGTGAGCTCCGCCGCCCCCGTCGACGAGGCCGCCGCGCCGGGCCCCACCCCGGTCGTGGAGCTGCGCGGCGTCACCGTGCGGCACGGCAGCGTGCCGGCGCTGAGCCGGGTCAGCGTGGCGCTCCTGCCCGGGCAGATCACCTGCGTCCTCGGGGAGAACGGCTCCGGCAAGTCCACGCTCGTGTCGGTGGTCTCCGGGCTGCGCCGCCACGACGAGGGCGAGCTGCTGGTGGACGGCGTGCCCACCCGGTTCCGGTCCCCCCGGCAGGCGCGGGACCTGGGCATCGCCACCGTGTGGCAGGACCTCGCCGTCGCCCCGCTGCTGTCGGTGTGGCGGAACTTCTTCCTGGGCGTCGAGCCCACGCGGGGGGTGTGGCCGCTACGCCGCCTCGACCTGGACGGAGCCCGCGAGACCACCGTGCGCGCCATGGCCCGCGTCGGCGTCACCGGGCTGGACCCCGACCAACCGGCCAGCGCCCTGCGGGCCGGGGAACGCCAGAGCCTCGCCGTCGCCCGTGCGCTGCACTTCGGCGCCCGCGCGCTGGTGATCGACGAGCCCGTCACGCCCATGACCGTGGCGCGCCAGACGCTGTTCGGGCAGTCCGTCCTCGCGGCCCGCACCCAGGGGCTGGCGGTCGTCGTCGTCACCAACAACCCGCGCTACGCCCACCTCATCGGTGACCGGTTCCTGCTGCTGGCCCACGGCCAGGTGGCCGGGAACCTCACCCGCGACGACGTCGACGCCGACGTGCTCACCGCGCTGATGGCCGGCGGGGACCAGCTGACCACCCTGACCGACGCGCTCACCGCGCTGCACCCGGAGCTCGGCGAGCGGTGAAACTCCCCCGGGCCCCCGCCGCGCGGGGGCCCGGGGCCGGTCAGCCGGTGAAGATGCTCACCCCGCCCGGGCCGACCAGCAGCCCCACGACGATGAGCACGATCCCCCAGACGATCTCCTTGCGGATGATCGCCACGACGCCGGCGACCACCAGGACGACGGCGAGGATCCAGAGCAGCGTTTCCAGCATCGGTACGTCTCCTCTTCCGGGCGCCGGTCCCGGCGCCGTGCACGCTCAGTAGTGAGCGATCCGGGGATGTTCCAAACCCGGACACCTGAAAGCGCTGGTGGGACGTGGACGGGCGGCCCGCAGACCGCGGACCGCCCGTTACCGATGGTGAGCAATCAGATGGTCAACGTCGGATCGCAGTCGCGCAGGAGCTGGCTGCAGCGCTCGGCCTCGGCCGTCTCGCCGATGGCCGAGGCCGCCCGTGCCAGGACGGTGACGCAGCGCAGGAAGCCCCGGTTCGGCTCGTGCGACCACGGGACGGGGCCGTAGCCCTTCCACCCGTTGCGGCGCAGCGCGT
Source organism: Blastococcus sp. SYSU DS0552 (assembly GCF_054050815.1). Classification (NCBI taxonomy): domain Bacteria; kingdom Bacillati; phylum Actinomycetota; class Actinomycetes; order Geodermatophilales; family Geodermatophilaceae; genus Blastococcus; species Blastococcus sp. SYSU DS0552. Next base: position 5,424 of record NZ_JBJHAB010000004.1, on the reverse strand, counting down.
CGAGCCCGCGGTGGTAGCCGGTGCGGGCGTAGGCGTAGGCCTGGATGGTGTCGCCGAGCGCCCGCTCGGGGCGGCTCATCGCCTCCTCGGCGAGGCCCGCCCACACCGCGCTCACCGTGGGGTGGTGCGCGGCGACCTCCGCGAGCGTGGCGCCCTCGGCGAGTTCGGCGTCGGCCTCCGGCGTGGCCGGCAGCAGCGTGGCCGGCGGCTCGCCCAGCAGGTTGCCGTGGGAGTGGCTCATCGTCAGGCCCCCTGCGACTGGCCGGCCGAGAGCAGGTGCTCGCACGCCTCGACGACACGGGCGGCCATGTTCGTCTCGGCGGCCTTCATGTAGCTGCGCGGGTCGTAGACCTTCTTGTTGCCGACCTCGCCGTCGATCTTCAGCACGCCGTCGTAGTTGCTGAACATGTGCCCGGCGATGGGCCGGGTGAAGGCGTACTGGGTGTCGGTGTCGACGTTCATCTTCACGACGCCGTAGGAGAGCGCCTCGCGGATCTCCGACTCCGCCGAGCCCGAGCCGCCGTGGAATACCAGGTTGAACGGCTTGGCGTCCTCGCCGAGGCCGAACTCCTTCGCGACCAGCGCCTGCCCGCGCTGGAGCACGTCGGGGCGGAGCTTGACGTTGCCCGGCTTGTAGACGCCGTGCACGTTGCCGAAGGTCGCCGCGAGCAGGTAGACCCCGCGCTCCCCCAGCCCCAGCTTCTGCGCGGTGCGCAGGAAGTCGCCGTCGGCGGTGTAGAGCTTCTCGTTGATCTCGGCGACGACGCCGTCCTCCTCGCCGCCGACGATGCCGATCTCCAGCTCCAGCACGAGCTTGGCGGCGGCGGACTTCTCCATCAGCTCCTCGGCGATGTCGAGGTTCTCCCCGAGCTCGATCGCCGAGCCGTCCCACATGTGCGACTGGAACAGCGGCTCCTGCCCGGCGTCCACCCGGTCCTTCGACAGCGCGATGAGCGGGCGGACGTAGGAGTCGAGCTTGTCCTTGGGGCAGTGGTCGGTGTGCAGCGCCACGTTGATCGGGTATTTCTCGGCGACGACGTGGGCGAACTCGGCGAGCGCCACCGCGCCGGTGACCATGTCCTTGACCCGGGTGCCCGAGCCGAACTCGGCGCCGCCGGTGGAGAACTGGATGATCCCGTCGCTGCCGGCGTCGGCGAAGCCGCGCAGCGCCGCGTTGATCGTCTCCGAGGAGGTGCAGTTGATCGCCGGGTAGGCGAACCCGCCCTCCTTCGCCCGGCTGATCATGTCGGCGTAGACCTCGGGGGTCGCGATGGGCATGGGCGTGCACTCCTCCGTCGGGAACGGCTGTACTGCGCTGTACGTGCGGACGTCGGTGATCAGTATCGCGCTGTGCCCCCTGCCTGCGACAGCGTGGGCGGCAGCGGAGCCCGACCGGGCGACACGGCGGTCACCCGGCGGCGTCGCGGACGTGCAGGGACAGCTCCGCGGCGACCTGGCCGCGCTCGACCTGCACCGCCCAGCACCCGGCGGCGTCGAGGACGACGGACGTACCCCACTCCTCTCCCGGTGCCGAGAAGTTGCTGCTCGCGTGCGGCTCCGGCCCGAAGCCGAGCTCGCCGTCGGTGCCGTCCGGGCGGACCGGGCGCACCTCGAACTCCCCCCTCCCCCGTGACCCGCCAGACGATCTTGAGCTCGTCACCGACCCGGGGCGGGCCCATCCCGAAACCCAGTGCGGTGACGGTGCCGCCGGTGGCCGGGACGACGACGGGCTCGCCGGCGCCGATCGCCGGGGAGTCGCAGCCGGCCGCCTGGACCGGGGAGTCGACCGGCGGGTCGCCGTCCGCCGTGCAGCCGGCGAGCCCCGCCCCGATGATCAGGAAGGCGGCGGCCCGGCGCCTCACGGCCGGCCCTGCCGCGCCGGCTGGTCGGCCTCGTCGTCCCCCACCCGGAGCCCGAGCGCGATGGCGACCTGCACCGCCTGCGCGAGGTCGATCCGCGCCCCGGCCAGCCGGAGATCGCGCGGGTCGAACGCCGGGAGCTCGCTGCCGCGCAGGTCGGCGCCGCTGAGATCGGCCTCGTGCAGCTCCGCCCCGGAGAGATCGACGTCGCGCAGCCTGATCCCGGCGCCGAACAGGCCGGTGAGGTCGGCCTCCCGCAGCCGGGTGCCGCGGAACGTCGCGCGGCGCAGGTCGGCACCGGGCAGGACGGCGAAGGACCAGTCACCGCCGCTGACGGTGAGCTGGTCGAACGAACACCGGTCGAATACCGCGCCGACGAGCTTGCAGCCGGTCAGGGTCGCGGAGAAGAACGAGCAGCCGGTGAAGGTGCAGTTGGCGAAGGCCGCGTCGGTGAGGTCGACCAGGGTGAACCGGCAGTCGTGGAACGTGCAGTCGGTGAAGGCGACGCCGGTGCCGGTGGCCTCGGTGAGGTCCACCCCGCTGAAGGCAACTCCCTCGTGCTCCCGGCCGGAGAGGTCCTCGCCGTACCAGTCCGCGTCCCGGACGTCGGTCGACGGCAGCACGCGGCGGTGCACTGTCAGCCCTGCTCGATGCGGCTGACCACCCGGGCGGCGACGACCACCGGGTCGTAGGTCGGCGAGAACGGCGGCGCGTAGGAGAGGTCGGACCCGGCGAGGTCCTCGGCGGTCATCCCCGCCCAGATCGCGGCGGCCAGCACGTCGATCCGCTTGCCCGAACCGGGGCCGCCGACGATCTGGGCGCCGAGCAGCCGCCCCGAGCCCGCCTCGCTCAGCAGCTTGATCGCGATCTCCTCCGCGCCGGGGTGGTACCCGGCCTTCGTCGTCGCCTCCACGGTGTCGGTGCGGTAGTCGAACCCGGCCTGCTCGGCCTCGGTGGTGCACAGCCCCGTGCGGCCGATCTCCAGGTCCCCCACCTTGGTCAGCGCCGTCCCCAGCACCCCGGCGAAGCGGGCTGCCCGTCCGCCGACGACCGAGCCGGCCACCCGGCCCTGCTTGTTCGCGTGGGTGCCCAGGGCGACGTGGGCGACCTCGCCGGTGACCCGGTGGAAGGTCTGCGAGCAGTCGCCGGCGGCGTAGATCTCCGGGTGCGAGCGGGTGCGCTGGGTGCGGTCGACGTCGATGGCGCCGGTGGTCCCGAGCCGGATGCCGGCCTGCTCGGCCAGCGCCACCTCCGGCCCCATGCCCAGGCCCAGCACCACCAGGTCGGCGTCGTAGCTGCCGGCGTCGGTGCGCACCCCCCGCGCCCGGCCCGACTCGTCCACCAGGATCTCGCGGACCGCCTGGTCGGGGTGCATCTCCATGCCCATGGCCCCCATGCCCGCGCAGACCCGCTGGGCCATGTCGGCGTCGAGCAGCTGCATCGGCAGCGGGTCGGCGAGCACGACGGTGACCGCCAGCCCGCGCCGCTGCAACGCCTCCGCCATCTCGAGCCCGATGTAGCCGCCGCCCAGGACGAGCGCGCGGCGCGGACCGGCGTCCAGCGCGGCCCGGATGGCGGCGCCGTCGTCGAGCCGGTGCACGCCGAAGACGCCCGGCGCGTCCAGGCCGGGGATCGGCGGGCGGGTCGGGCGGCCTCCCGTGGCGACGAGGAGGCGGTCGTAGCCGATCCGCTCGCCGGTGTCGGTGACGACCTTCCCGGCGTCGGGATCGATCCCGACCGCCCGCGTGCCGGTGTGCACGGTGATGTCCCGAGCGGCGAACTCCGCCGGCGTCCGGGCGATCAGCTCGTCCCGGCCCTGGACCTCCCCGCCCACCCAGTAGGGGATGCCGCAGGCGGAGTACGAGACGACGTCGCCCTGCTCGAGCACGACGATCTCGAGGTCGTCGGCGTTCCGCAGCCGGCGGGCCTGGGCCGCCGCGGACATCCCGGCCGCGTCGCCTCCGATGACGAGGAACCGCTCCCTGCTCATCGCCCCAGCGTGGCACCGGCCGGCGCGCTGCGGAACACCGTGCCGGGGTTGAGCAGCCCGGCCGGGTCGAGCGCGGACTTGATCGAGCGGTGCACGTCCAGCGACACCGGGCCGATCTCGCGCTCCAGCCAGTCGACCTTGAGCACACCCACCCCGTGCTCGCCGGTGATCGTCCCGCCCAGCGACAGCCCGAGCTCCAGGATGTCGTCGAAGGCGGCGTAGGCCCGCTGCCGCTGGTCGGCGTCGCCGCCGTCGAAGCAGACGGTCGGGTGCATGTTGCCGTCGCCGGCGTGCCCGACCACCCCGACGACGACGGCGCGCTCCGCGGCGATGCGGTCGCAGCCGTCGAGGAACCCGGCGATCCGCGACCGGGGGACGGCGACGTCGTCGATGAGGATCGCGCCCCCCACCTGCTGCAGGGCGGGCAGCGCCATGCGCCGGGCGGCGAGGAGCAGGTCGCCCTCGGCCTGGTCCTCGGTGGAGTGGACGAACTGCGCGCCGGCGTCCTCGCACAGCGCGGTGAGCGTCGCGATCTCCTCGGCGGCGGCCGCCCCGCCGGTGTCGGACTGCGCCACCAGCAGCGCGCGGGTGTCGTGGTCCAGGCCGGCCTTGAGCACCTGGTCGACGGTGCGGATGCAGGTGTTGTCCATGATCTCCAGCAGGCTGGGCACCAGCCCGGCGGTGACCACCCGCTCGACGACCTGCCCCGCCTGGGCCGTCGTGGCGAAGGAGGCGGCGAGGGTGACCGGCGCCTTCGGTGCGGGCCGCAGCGCGAGCGTCGCCTCGGTGATGACGCCGAGGGTGCCCTCGGACCCCACGAACAGCCGGGCGAGGTCGTAGCCGGCCACGCCCTTCACGGTGCGGCGCCCGGTGCGGAGCACCCGGCCGTCGGCCAGCACCACCTCCAGGCCCAGCACGTAGTCGGTGGTGACGCCGTACTTGACGCAGCACAGACCGCCGGAGTTGGTGGCGAGGTTGCCGCCGATGGTGCACCAGTCGTAGCTGCTCGGGTCCGGCGGGTAGAACAGCCCGCTGCCGGCGACCGCGTCGCGCAGCTGCTTGTTCACCACCCCCGGCTGGACGACGGCCAGCCGGTCGGCCGGCGAGACCTCCAGGACGGCGTTCATGCGGGTCATCACCAGCGTGATCCCGCCGTCCACGGCGTTGCTGCCGCCCGCGAGCCCGGAGCCGGCGCCCCGCGGGACCACCGGGAGGCCGTGCCGCGAGGCCACCCGCATCACCGCGACGACGTCGTCGGTGCGGCGCGGGAACACCACGGCCGCCGGGGTTCCGGCGGGCGCCATCATCGCCTGGTCGCGGGCGTAGCCGGCCGTCACGTCGGGGTCGGTCAGGACGCCGTCGGGGCCCAACGCGTCGGTCAGCTCGGCGAGCCACGTCGCCGTCGTCGTGGTCACCGTCACACCGTACGGCCTCCAGTCCGGCGGGGGGGGGGGGGGGGGGGGGGGGGGGGCGCGGGGGGGGGGGGGGGGGGGGGGGGGGGGGGGGGGGGGGGGGGGGCGCGGGCGGGGGCCCGCCGCCCCGCCGGGGGAGCACCCGACCCCCCTGATGAAATAA